>NZ_JBHZCY010000008.1:74139-143886 GCF_042786665.1 Kitasatospora sp. NPDC059146
CCCGCCGCCCCCGCCGGGCCCGGGGGCCCCCGCGGGGCGGGGGGGGGGGGGCGCCCCGCCCCCCCCCCCGCCGGCCCCCCCCCCCGACGGGGGGCCGGCCAGCGGGCCGGACGGGGGACCGGAGGGCGGGCCGTAGGGCGGCTCGCTCGGCGGGCCGGACGGGGGCGGTTGGGAACTCATCGAGGCTCCGTTTCGCAGGCGGCCGACAGGAACGGTCGGCACGGGAAGCTCCTGCCACTGGGTTCCATTTCTCCCCCGGTGCCCCGTTCGCCGCAACAGCAGGTGGCCCCGCCGTCGCCGAGCGTGCCCCGCGGCGGTCGGTCACCCTGGGAACGGACCAGGCCCGTTCGAGCAGAGGGAGGCGGCATGCAGCAGCCCACCACCGGGGCCGCCGGCCCGCCCGGAGCCGTCCGCGGCTGGCTGGACGCGCTCGCCGCGGTGCTGGCCGGACTCGTCGCGATGGCGGCGGTGGCCGCGCTGGGCCTCTGGCTGGCCGGGGCGAGCGACCTCCCGGAGGGCGGCTTCCCGCCGGTGCTCGCCGCGACGCTGGCGCTGGCCGTCGGCGGCTCGGTCCAACTCGACGGCGGCGCGGGCAGTTTCGCGGCGGTGGACGCCGGGGTCAGCGCGATGCCGCTGAGCGTCTCGCTGGTCGGCGCGGTGGTGATCGCCGAGGTGTTCCTGCGTCAACTGCGCTTCCGTGCGGTCGCGGGAGGCGGTGAACTGCTGGGCCGGATCGCCCGGACGGTGGTGCTCTGGCTGATCGCCCTGGTGGTGATCACCGTCACCGCCAAGCACACCTTCGTGATCCAGCTCGGCGGCAGCCTGGTGGAGACCATCGGCGGCGCGCTCGGGCTCACCCCGGAGGTCGGCTTCCACGCGGACGGCGCCACCACCATCGGCGTCGGGCTGGCCTGGCTGCTGCTGGTGTTCGCCGCGGTCTTCGCGGTCTCCCGCCGGGCGCCGCTGCCGCGCGGCCTGTTGCGCTACCAACTCGCCGTCCGCCCGGCCGCGTTCGCGCTCTGGACGGTCCTGCTCGGGTACGTCGCGATCGGCGCGGTGGCCGGGGTCGTCACCGCGCTCGTGCACGGCAACGCCCGCTCGACCATGGCGGTGCTGCTGCTGGCCCTGCCCGACCTGGTCTGGCTGGCCTTCGGCCTCGGCCTCGGGGCCGTCTGGCACGGCCGGCTGGTCGGCGCGCTCGGCCTGCCCGTGCCCCAACCGCTCAGCGCGGTGCTGCGCGCCCCCGGTGGGGGGTCGGCGACCATCGACCTCGGCACCCTGGCCGAGCACGACGCGCGCAGCTGGTGGCTGCTGCCGGTGGCCGCCGTGCTGCTGACCGCCGCCGCCTTCCTCGCCGCCCGCCGCTCACCGCGCCGCGTCCGGCTCTGGCAGCACTCCGTCCGCTTCGCGCTGGCCACCGCCGTCACCGTGCTGCTGGTGGGCCTGTGGACCCGGATGGACGCCGACTACGGGCTGTCCGTGCTGGGTGTCGGCCTCGGCGAGGGCGGACTGGGGGACCTGCTCGGCGCGGTGCTCGGCGGGGACAACCCGGTGTCGGCGCTGGGCAGCGGCAGCCTGACGCTGCGCCCGGAGCTGTGGACGGCGGTGCCGCTGGCGGCCGGTTGGGGACTGCTGACCGGACTGCTCGGGGCGCTGTTGGCGGCCCGGGTGCGGCACCCCGGGGAGGTCACCGGGGAGCTCGCCGGGGAGGGCGCCGGGGAGGGCGCGGAGAGTACCGGAGCGGGCACCGGCGGCTGAACCCGGAGCGGGCACCCGTACCCGCCCCGGGCTCAGAGCAGTTCGGCGAGCAGGACGGCCGCCGCCGGGACGGCCTGGGCGAGCGCGCCGCGCCACAGCTTCGGCTCCGAGACGAACAGGGTGGTCCCGCCGGCCACCAGGAAGGCCGCGATGTAGAGGATCACCGGCCGCCCCGCCCCGGAGTGCCCGGTGTGCAGCAGGACCAGCCCGGCGACCAGCCCGAGGGCCAGGAACAGGTTGTAGAAACCGACGTTGAACCGCCACAGCCGGACCTCCGGGGCGTCCGCCGTGCTGCCGGTGAGCAGGTAGCGCACCCTCGGGTGCCCGTACAGGTAGCTCTCCAGCGGCCACACCACGAGGTGGATCGCGGCGGCGAGCATGGCGAAGACCTGGCTCACGGCGTTCATGGTCGACGGCTCTCCAGAGCTTCCTGGGACGGGCCCTGACGGTCCCGGTACGGCGGGTGGACGACCGGGCCGGCCCAGGCGGGCGGGTCCGGCACCGGGGTGGGGCCGGAGGCGCGGGCGACCGCGGGGACCACCCGGGTGGGCGGGCCGTCCGCCGTCCAGGGCGCGGGCCCGGTGGACGCGCGCAGCTCGGCGACGAACTGCAGGCAGCTGTCGTACCGCTCCCCGGGCGTCTTGGCGAGCGAGCGGGCCACCACGGCGTCGACCGCCTCGGGGAGGTCGGGGCGGTGCCGGCGCAGTTCGGGCGGCGGGTCGTTGAGGTGGGCCCAGAGCAGTGCGAGGTCGCTCTCCCGGCGGAACGGCGGGGTGCCCGCGAGCATCTCGAAGACCACGCAGCCGAGCGCGTACTGGTCGCAGCGCCCGTCCAGCGGCCGGCCGGAGATCTGCTCGGGCGCGGCGTAGTCGAGGGTGCCGACGATCTGGCCGACGCTGGTCAGCCCGCTGAGCGAGAGGGACTTCTTGGTGAGGCCGAAGTCCGCCAGGTAGAGGTGCTCGGGGTGCTCGCTGTCGGTGCCGGCGGCGACCAGGACGTTGCCGGGCTTGACGTCCCGGTGCACCAGGTCGTGGTCGTGCGCGGCGTCCAGGGCGGAGGCGATCTGCAGGGCCAGCCGGGTGGCGCGCTCGATCGGGAGCGGGGCGTCCCGGTTGATCAGCGCGCGCAGGTCGCCGCCCTCGACGTAGCGCATCGCCAGGTAGAGGATGCCGTCGTGCTCCCCGGCCTCGAACACCGGGACGATGTGCGGGTGGTCGATGCCGGCGGCGGCCTCGGACTCGTGCATGAAGCGCTGCCGGAACACCTCGTTGCGGGCCAGCTCGGGGGCCAGCAGCTTGACCGCGACGGTCCGGCCGAGCCGCAGGTCCTTGGCCCGGTAGACCACGGCCATCCCGCCGCGCCCGATCTCCTGCTCCAGCCGGTAGCCCGCCACCCTCCGCCCGACCAGGCCGGCGGGCAGCCCGTCGGTCGAGGGCGAGGACGGGTCGGAGGCCGGGGGTGGCTCGGCCGGGGTCACGGCTCACCCGTCCGGGTGGGCGCGTACGGGCCATGCGTCTGCGGGTCGGGCACCGGTGCCGCTCCCGGCGCGCCCGCGGACCCGACGGCTGCCTGCCGGTCGGTGGCCGGTGGCCGGTCGGTGGCCGCGTAGGTCTGCAACTGGAGCCCGTCGCAGTAGCACCAGCGGTCGTGCACCGGGTCGAACACCCAGAGCGCCTCGCCGTCCGCGACCAGGCCGATCCGCAGGCCGCGGGTCCGCTCCCGGAAGGACTCCAGGTCCAGGGCGCCCGTGGCGAGGTCCTCCAGCAGGGCGCGGTGCCGGGCGAGTGCGGCCCCGGCCTCGGCGAGGGCGGGCCGGGGGTCGGCGGTGCGGGCGGGCGGTCCGTCCGCGGCGGGGGGCGGCTGGGGGAGCACGACCAGCAGCCGGGCGTCCACCCAGGCGGTCCAGCCGTTGGAGCAGAGCACCTGGGCCCAGTCGCCCTGCCGGGCGATCAGCCGGACCGGGAGCAGCGGGTCGAGCCGGGCGGAGGGCCGTGCCGGGTCCGGCGCCGTCCAGGTCGCCAGGCCGTCCGGCGGGGCGACGTGGGTGGGGCGGAACGCGAACTCGTCCATGGGCGGGTACATTCCCTCCGCCGCGCCGACCGGTGCCGGGGGGGCAGGGGTCGCGAGCGGCATTCGCACCGCAGTTCGTCTCCCACTCTACCGGCGGGGCCGGGGGCGGCTACTTGCGCATGACGCTCGGCTCGTGCCGCCGCAGCAGGGCGAGCACCGCCAGCCCGTACGCCGCCGCGAGGGCGGCCAGCGCGCCCATGGAGACCAGCCAGCCGGTGCGCTCGGGGCGGAACATCGGGTCCGCGGTGATCGGGCTCGGTACGGTGAGCCGGTTCAGGTCGACGGTGCGGGCCATCGCCGACAGGCCCCACCGGGACGGCACCAGCCAGGCGAACTGCTCCAGGCCGGGCACGCCGTGCAGCCGGAGCATCAGGCCGCTGAACACGACCTGGACGATCGCGAGGAGCACCAGCAGCGGCATGGTGGTCTCCTCCTTGGCGACCAGCGCGGACACCACCAGGCCGAGCATCATCGAGGTGAACGCCAGCAGCGCGACCGCGATGATCAGCTCCGGCAGCTGGGGCATCAGCACACCGGTGGTCACCGGCGGCGGGGCGTTCGGGCGGGGCTGCGCGGTGAGCGCGACCCCGGCCAGGCCGACCACCGTCAGCACCGCGGCCTGCGCCACGGTGACCGCGCCGAGCACCACCACCTTCGACACCAGGTACGCCGACCGGGACAGGCCGACCACCCGCTCCCGCCGGTAGATCGCGCGCTCCTTGACCACCTCGCGCACCGCGTTGGCCGAGCCGGTGAGCACCCCGCCGAGACAGAGCGTGAGCAGGCAGTTGATGGCGTTCTCGTCGGTGAGGCGGCTGCCGGCCATCGCCCGGCACATCAGGCCGATGACGAACGGCAGCACGATCATCACGGTCAGGAACAGCCGGTCGGCGGCGAGCACCGCGGCGTAGCGGCGCACCAGCGTGCCCAGCTGGGAGAACCAGCCCTGCGGCTTCTCCCGGCCGACGGGCCGCGCGGCCGCCCCGGCCGCCCCGGCCGACTCCGGCGGGCGGGCCGGGGGCACCGGGTGCGCCGCCTCGGCCGCCACGTACCGCTGGTACTGCGGCGAGGCGCGGAAACGCTGCCGGCAGAGCCCCTCGGCGTCGTTCTCGAAGGCCTCGAAGGCCTCCGGCCACTCCGCCTCGCCGAAGTACGCCAGCGCCTCGGTCGGCGGCCCGTAGTAGGCGGTCCGCCCGCCGGGGGCGAGCACCAGCAGGCGGTCGCACACGTTGAGGCTCAGCACGCTGTGCGTCACCACGACCACCGTGCGGCCGTCGTCGGCCAGCCCGCGCAGCAACTGCATCACCGAGCGCTCCATGCCCGGGTCCAGGCCGGAGGTCGGCTCGTCCAGGAAGAGCAGCGAGGGCTTGGTGAGCAGCTCCAGCGCTATGCTGACCCGCTTGCGCTGGCCGCCGGAGAGGCTGGCGATCACCTGCTGCTCCCGCGCCTCCAGGCCCAGTTCGCCGATCACCTCGGAGACCCTGCCCTCCCGCTCCTCCTTCGCGGTGTCCCCGGGGAAGCGCAGTTCGGCGGCGTACGACAGGGCGCGGCGGACGGTCAGCTGGGTGTGCAGGATGTCGTCCTGGGGGACGAGGCCGATCCGGCGGCGCAGCTCCGCGTAGTCGCGGTAGAGGTCGCGCCCGTCGTACAGCACGGTGCCCTCGTCGGCGGGGCGCAGCCCGGTGAGGGCGTTGAGCAGGGTGGACTTGCCGGCGCCGCTCGGGCCGGCCACCGCGAGCAGGGCCTTCTCGGCGAGCGGGAAGCCGACGTCGTCCAGCAGCACCCGGTGGTCCGGGCCGACCCGGACGACCAGGTGCTGGACGTCCAGCGAGACCTCGCCGGTGTCGGTGTACTCGACCAGCCGGCCGTCGGCCAGGCAGAGCGAGGAGTGGCCGATGCCGACCAGGTCGGCCGGGCCGACCGGGGCGCGGCGGACCGGGCGGCCGTTGAGGTAGGTGCCGTTGTGGCTGTCCAGGTCGACGATCTCGTGCCCGCCGTCGGGCAGTTCGCGCAGCTCGGCGTGGTGGCGGGAGACCACCAGGTCGTCCAGGACCAGGTCGTTGTCGGGGGCGCGGCCGATCCGCAGGGCGCGGCCGGGCAGTTCCAGCACGGCGCTCGGGCTGCGGAAGGTGCCGGAGCTGCGCGGGGCGAGCAGCACCGTGCGCTCGCCGGGGGCGGGGCCGGGCAGGCCGGCGAAGGTCGCGGACGGGCCGGTGGCCGGGTCGCCGAAGCGCAGCCGGGTGCCCGGGCCGACGTCCTCGTGGTCGATCCGGTGGCCCTGGTCGTAGGTGCCGTTGGTGCTGCCGACGTCCTCCAGCAGCCAGTGGCCGTCGGTGGCGCGCAGCACCGCGTGGTGCCAGGAGACCCGGGGGTCGTCCAGCACGATCTCGCTGGTCGGGTCCCGGCCCAGGTGGTAGGCCCGGGTGGGGTCGATCAGCCGGGATTCGTGGTCGGTGACCAGGACGAGGGGCGGCGCGGTGGGTGCGCCGGGGCGCTGTCCCATGCTCGGCATTCTATCGTCGGCGGGCCCGAACGGCCTTTCCGGATCCTGACATTGGACTGGACCACTGCCTCGGCGTAGCACTATCGTTCGGCGTGCCCGCAGGCCGGACCACCGGCCGGACCACCGGATGGGAACCCATGACGATCTGGCCGCATCCGCGCAGCTCCCGGACCGTCCGCGCCGGCCGGGCCGACGGCCGGGTGCTGCGCCTGGGCCTGATGGACACCATGCTCGCCGACCTCGCCGTCTCCGTCGTGCTCTGCTTCGACCGGCCGCTGGACGAGGACCGGCTCGCCGCAGGCCTCGCCCTCGCCCTGGAGCGGGTGCCGGTGTTCGCCGGACGGCTGCGCACCGAGGACGGCGCGCTCCGGGCGGTCTGCGACGACTCCGGGGTGCCGCTCGCGGTCTACACCGTGGACGGCACCCTCGCCGAGGCGATGGGCCGGGTGGTGGCGGCCGGCTCCGAACTGGTCGACCCGGTGGACGCCGTCGCCGCGCGCACCGGCGGTGCCCCGCTGTTCACCGTACGGATCACCCGGACCGCCGACGGCGGGACGGTGCTCGGCTGCTCCTGGCACCACGCGATCGGGGACCTGCACAGCTTCGTGCTGCTGCTGCGGATCTGGTCCGCGGCGGTCGAGGGCGAGCCGCTGCCGGAGGCCGAACTCGTCGACGACCAGGACGCGTTGCTGGCCGCCGTACTGCCGGCCGAGGACTGCGGACGCCCCGGCTTCCGGCTGCCGGAACCGGCGGAGGCGGAGCAGCTGGCCCGCGAGGTCGCGGCCGGACCGCGCGCCAACCGGACCGTCCAGATCGCCTTCACCGAGGCCGAGGTCGACCGGATGCGCGAGGAGTTCGGAGCGGCCGCCGGGCGCCGGCTCTCAGCCGGGGACGCGCTCTGCGCCCATGTGCTCGCCACCCTGCGGGAGTTGGACGGTGACCAGGCCGAGCGGATGCTCACCGTGCCGGTCAACGCCCGCCGCTGGCTGGGCCTTTCGCCCGCCCTGGTGGGCAACCTGCTGAGCGAGGTGCACGTGCCGCACCGGCCGAAGGACGGCCCGGCGGTGCTGGCGGCCGCGCTGCGGACGGCGGTCGAGGAGTTCCCGACCGCCCACCTCAACCTGCGCTCCAACCTGGACTTCCTGGCGGGGCTGGGCCGTTCACGGATGGGGGAGTGCGTGCCGCTGGGCTTCGACCCGCAGCAGCGCCGGTTCAGCTTCTCCAACTGGAGCCGCTTCGGCACCTATCGGGTGAGCTTCCAGGGCCGCTCCCCGGTGTTCGTCAGTCCGGCCGCGAACTACCCGCTCCCCTGGGTGAGTTGGACCATCGAGGGGTACCGCGGCGAGGGGTGGCTCAGCACCGTGGTGCTGCCCGCCCGGCTCGCCGCCCGGGTCCGCGGGGCGGACGGCCGGGCGGCGCTGCACCGGTTCCGGCTGGCGGGCGACGAGCCGCCCGCCTCGGCGGCGGTGCTGCCGAAGGTGCTGTGAGCCCCTCCGGTGCGGCCCGGAAGGCCTGCTCGATCGCCCGGCGGCGCCAGGAGGTCCGCCACCGGGCGGGGGCCGACACCCGCCCGGCGCATGCCCTCGACCCACCGTCACGGTGGTGGCCGGGGGGCCGTGACGGCGGGCCGGAGGTGTCGGGGCCGGGGCTGGGGGTGCCGGGGCGGCGGTCAGCGGGCCTTCACGACGGACCGCAGTGCGTGCCGCAGCTGCTCGCGGCCGGGCTGGACGGCCCGGTCGAGGGCGGGGGCGAAGGGCAGCACCGCGCCGTCCGGGCGGGTGATCCGGCGCGGCGGGGCGATCAGCCGCATCTCCTCGGCGGCGGTGGCGAGCACCTCGGCGCCGAAGCCGCAGCTGCGGTTGGAGTCGTCCACGACGACCAGCCGGCCGGTGCGCTCCAGCGACTCGGCGAGCGCCGGCCAGTCGAAGGGGTGGACGGTGCGCGGGTCGAGCACCTCGACCGAGAGCTCCGGTGCCAGCTCCTCGGCGACGGCCAGGGCGTCGTGCACCAGGTGCCCGAGGGCGACCAGGGTGACGTCCGTGCCGGGTCGGTGGATCCGGGCCCGGCCGAGCGGCACCGGGGCGAGTTCCCAGGTCACCGTCTCGCGCACCGCCAGGGCGGCCGCCGGGGCGAACACCACCACCGGGTCCGGGTCGCGGATCGCCGAGCGCAGCAGCCCGTAGGCGTCGGTCGGGGTGGCGGGCACCACGGTCTTCACCCCGGCGTGCGCGAACAGGCTGTACGGGTGGTCGGAGTGCTGCCCGGCCCAGCCGTCCCGGGAGCCCGAGCCGGGCACCAGGCAGGTCAGCGGGACGGCCGCCTGGCCGCCGGTCATCAGCGAGAACTTGTGGGCCTGGTTGACGAGTTGCTCGAAGACCAGGAAGAGCAGCGAGGGGATCTGGAACTCCAGCACCGGCCGCCGCCCGGCCAGGGCGGCGCCCATCGCCATCGCGGTGAAGGCCTGTTCGGAGAGCGGGGTGTCCACGATCCGCTCCGGGCCGAAGCGGTCCAGCAGGCCCAGGGTGGGGCCGGCCAGGCCGGCGCCGATGTCCTCGCCGAACACGCAGACCGCCGGGTCCTCGGCGAGTTCGTCGGCCAGGGCCCGGTTGAGCGCCTTGGTGTACGAGAGCCTGGTCACGCCGACACCCCCGCCCGGGGCCGCAGACCGTCGGCGTACAGGTGGTCCAGCGCGCCGGCCGGGTCCGGGTGGGCCGAGGCCAGGGTGAACTCCTCGGCGGCGGCGAGCTGTTCGGCCACCGAGCGGTCCAGTTCGGCGACCGCGGCCCGGTCCAGCGGGGCGGCGGCCCGGGCCAGCGGGTCGCGCTCGCGCCAGGCCGCGACCTCCTCGGGGGTGCGGTAGCGCAGTTTCATCCGGCGTTCCATGGTGTGGTGGCCCTCGTAGCGGTAGGTGCGGCACTCCAGGAAGCCGGGGCCGCCGCCCGCGCGGGCCCGCTCGACCGCGCGCAGGGCGGCGGCCCGGACGGCCTCGGTGTCCATGCCGTCCACCTGCTCGGCGGGGATGCCGAAGGCGGCGGCCCGGCCGGTGGCGGTGCCCGCGACGGCGGTCGCGGCGGGCAGGGTGGTGGCGTAGCCGTTGTTCTCGCAGACGAAGAGCACCGGCAGCCGCCACATCGCCGCGAGGTTGAGCGACTCCAGCAGCACGCCCTGGTTGAGCGCGCCGTCGCCGAAGAAGGACACCGCGACCGGGCTGCCCTCGGTCCCGCTCTCGGCGTGCGTGGCGTGCGTGGCGTGCGTGCTGTGCTTGGCGGCCCAGGCGGCGCCCACCGCGATCGGCGCTCCGGCGCCGACGATGCCGTTGGCGCCGAGGATGCCCAGCGAGAGGTCGGCGGCGTGCATCGAGCCGCCCCGGCCGCCGTTCAACCCGTCGACCCGGCCCGCGAGTTCGGCGAGCAGCCGGTCCGGGGCGGCGCCCCGGGCGAGCACGTGGCCGTGGCCGCGGTGGGTGCTGGTCAGCCGGTCGGCCGGGCCGAGCGCCGAGCAGACGCCGACCGCGACGGCCTCCTGCCCGATGTACGGGTGGATGCCGCCGGGGATCGCGCCGGACTTCACCAGGCCGAGCGCCAGCTCCTCGAAGCCGCGGATCAGCCGCAGCATCCGGTAGCGCTCGGCCGGGGCGGCCAGCGGGGCGATCGCGGCCGCGGGCGGTGCCGTCACAGCGTTCCCCGCCAGACCGTCGGGCAGAACGCCGGGTCGGCGTAGTCCGGTCGGCCGTCGGCGGTGCGGCGCACCAGCACGTCGTGGTTGTACACCACCGGGCCGCCGTCCGGCCCTTCGTGCCGCCGGTACTCGTTGGCGCCGTCCTGGAGGTGCAGCGAGACGGCCCGGCGGGGGAAGGAGGCCAGGTTGGGGCCGCTGCCGTGGTAGGTGCGGCAGTGGTGGAAGGACATGTGGCCGCGCGGGATCAGCATCGGGACCTTCCGCACCCGCTGCCCGTTGAACGCGGCGTTGGCGTCCAGGATGGCGTCCAGCTCGGAGTTGTCGCGGTCGGCGAAGTGCCGGGTGGAGTCCTCGCCGGAGGGCATCTCCCGCCAGCGGTGGCTGCCGTCGACCATGGTGATGGTGCCGTTCTCCTCCCGGCAGTCGTGGAACGGGATGAAGGCGGTGAGCATGGACTGGGAGGTCGAGGTCTGCCAGTAGTGCTTGTCGAAGTGCCAGGGCACGTGGTTGCTGGGCTCCCCGGGCACCGGGGGCTTGTAGATCAGGGTGGCCTGGAAGATCCGGATCTCCTCGGCCCCGGCGAGCAGTGCGGCGACCGCGCCGACCAGCGGCTTGCGCAGGATCGCGCCGATCGCGTCGCTCTCGTGGTGGACGTAGTCGTTGTGCCGCTGGACCGGCCCGTGCGAGGGCTCCCAGGCGGCCAACCGGGGCGGGCGGACGGGCAGTTCACGGTCCCGGTGGCCCGCGTAGTACAGCTCGGTGGCGGCCTGGAGGGTGTCCAGCTCCTCGTCGGTGAACAGCCGGCGGGAGAGGTACCAGCCGTGCTCGCGGTAGTGCGCCACCTCCTCGGGGGTGGGCAGCAGGGCGTGCTCGGCGTCGGTGAGGCGGAACTCGGTGGCGGTGGTCATCGGTGGTGCTTCCCTTCTGGGGGCGGTCAGCGGGCGGCGGCGGAGGTCTGTCGCTCGACCGCCTCGTAGAGCGCCTTGATGTTCGCGGTGCCGAACGTGCCCGCGCCCTGGCGCTCGATCAGTTCCAGGAAGGAGGTGCGCCGCGGGTGGGTCGAGCGGGCGAAGATCTGGAACAGCTGGCCGCCGTGGTCCTGGTCCACCAGGACGTGCAGGTCGCGCAGGGTCTCCACCGGGATGGCCGTCCCGCCGAGCCGCTCGGTGAGCGCGTCGAAGTAGGCGCCCGGGGTGGTCAGGAACTCCACGCCGCGGGAGCGGGCGGTGCGCACGGCGGTGGCGATGTCGTGGGTGCTGAACGCCAGGTGCTGCACCCCGGCGCCGCCGTGGGCGGACAGGAACTCGTCGATCTGGCCCGGGCGGCGGGCGGTGTCGGGCTCGATCAGGGTGAAGGTGACCAGGCCGGAGGAGCTCTGCACCACGGTGGAGTCCATGGCCTGCTCGCCGACCTCGATGTACTCCTCGAAGATCGCGTGGAAGCCGAGCGCGGCCTCGCAGAACCGTACGGCGTCGGCGAGTTCGCCGCCGGGCAGGCAGATCGCGACGTGGTCGAGGGCCTCCAGTAGCCCGGGGCCGGTGCTCCCGGTCGCCCCGTCGGCCCGGTCCGCCCCGGCCGCGTGCATCGAGGTGAACCGCAGGGCGGTGTCGCCGAATCCGGCGATCAGGCAGGCCTCCCGGTCCAGCACCCGGGCGCCGTGCCGTTCGGCCCGCTCCAGGGCGGCCCGCGGGTCGGTGCAGCCGAGGGCGAGCGCGGCGACGCCGTCGCCGTGCCGGGCGACGTAGGCGGACACCGGGTGGCCGGGGTCGGCGGCGGCGGTCAGGCGCAGCCGGATCGAGCCCTGGGCGAGGTCGATGGTGCGGGTGCCGTCCGCCGAGGTGGTCGGGGGTGCGGCGGTGAAGTCGTAGTCGGCGTGCAGTTCGGCGGCGGTCTTGTCGGCGTCCGCGCAGTGGAACTCGACGCGGGCGATGGTCTGGATGGACAACGGGATCTCCCCCCGGAGGGATGGTGGTTCGAGGAGCGGCGCGCTGCCGGGCGGCGCTGCCCGGCGAGGACCCGCGGGAGCTAGCGCGTGGCGTCGACGGGGCGGACGGAGGCCGGGCCGAGGATCAGGCTGAGGTTGTGGCCGCCGAAGGCGAAGGCGTTGCTCAGCGCGGCGCGCACCGGGGTGGACCGGGCGGCGCCCCGGACGTGGTCCAGGTCGCAGGCCGGGTCCGGGTCGACCAGGTTGAGCGTCGGCGGCAGCGTCCCCCTCGCCACCGCCAGGGCCGTCACCGCTGCCTCCAACGCGCCTGCGGCGCCCAGGAGATGGCCGGTGGAGCCCTTGGTGGAGCTGACCGCAGGCCGGTGCGCGCCGAAGACGGCGTGCAGGGCGGCGGTCTCCGCCACGTCACCGAGCTTGGTGCCGGTGCCGTGGGCGTTCACGTAGTCGATGTCCTCCGGGGCCAGGCCCGCGTTGGCGAGCGCGGCGCGCATCGCGTCGGCGGCGCCGGCGCCGTCCGGGCGGGGCATGGTCGGGTGGTGGGCGTCGGTGGAGGCGCCCCAGCCGAGCACGTCCGCGTAGCCGGTGGCGCCGCGCGCGGCGGCGTGGCTCGCGCTCTCCAGGACGAGGACGGCGCTGCCCTCGCCCAGCACGAAGCCGTTGCGGCGGCTGTCGAAGGGCCGGCTGGACTGCTCCGGATCCTCCCAGCCCTGCGCCAGGGCACGGGCGTTGGTGAAGGCGGCGGCGATGGTCGGGTGCAGCGAGGACTCGGTGCCGCCGCACACCACCACGTCGGCGTCGCCCGCGCGGATCAGCCGCAGCCCCTCCGCGATCGCCTGGGCGCCGGCCGCGCAGGCCGTCACCACGGCCGAACTGTAGCCCCGGATGCCGTACTTGATGGCGATCCGGGCGGCGGCCATGTTGGAGAGCATGCCGGGCAGCAGGTACGGGCTGACGCCGGGGCGGCCGCGCTCCAGCCGGCGGTGCGACTGCTGCTCGAAGGTCTCCAGGCCGCCGCCCCCGGTGGCCAGCACCACGGCGGTGCGGTGCGGGTCGGCGTCACGGCCGACCACCAGGGCGGCGTCGGCGAGCGCGTCGTCGGCCGCGGCCAGGGCGAGCAGCACGAAGCGGTCCACGCAGCGGGTCTCGGTGGGCGGCAGCACCTCGCGGCCGTCCACGGCGGGGGCGATCCCGGCGGCGGGCAGCCAGCCGTGCGCGGGGTGGTCCTCGGGGACGGCCCGCAGGCCGGAGCGGCCGGCGGCCAGCGCCTCGAACACCTCGGCGGGCCCCCGGCCGAGCGGGGAGACCAGGCCGATGCCGGTGATGACGGCGGCTTCGCGGTCGGTCATCGGGCGCTCACCGCCGCCAGGTGGCGCTCACGCAGCAGGACCTTGCGGACCTTGCCGGTCGGGCCGAGCGGGATGTCGTCGCCGGTGACCACCAGGACCTTGCGGACGGTCGCGGCGGTGGCCTCGTCCAGGGCGGCGACGACGGCCTCGGCGCGGTCGGCCTCGGCTGCGGCGTCCCGGTCGGCGTCCTCGCCGAGGAGCAGCAGCACGTCGGTGACCACCTGCTCGCCGTCCCGGACGGCGACCACCGTGCAGTCCAGCACGTCCGGGCGGGCGGCCAGCACCCGCTCCTCCGACATCGCGGTGAACAGCCGCTTGCCGTCGGCGAGTTCGAGCGAGTCCACGGCCCGGTCGACGTGGTAGTAGTAGCCCTCCTCGTCCCGGTACATCAGGTCCCCGGTGAGGAAGCGGCCGCGCAGCCGGGTGCGGAAGGTGGTGGCCGAGTCGTTCCAGTAGCCGAGGGCCAGGGTCGGTGAGGCGGTGGCGAGTTCGCCGACCTCGCCGGGGCCGAGCGGTTCGCCGTCCGGGCCGACCACTTCGCAGTCGACGAAGGCGTGCGGGCGGCCGACGCAGCGGCCGTAGCGGTCGGTGCCGGGGCCGTGGGTGATGAAGAAGTGCGAGTGGCCCATCTCGGTGGAGCCGAGGCCGTCCACGAACAGCGAGCCGGGCTGCCGGGTGCGGCCCTGCCGGGTGACGGTCTCCCGGCTGCCGGTGGCGATCAGTCGGCGGATGTGCACCTCGTGGGCGCAGTCGCCGGTGTTCCACCAGAGTGCGACGGAGGCCAGGTCCCGTGCGGCCAGGTCGTGGTGGGCGAGGTCCGCCCAGGTGGCGGCGAAGCCGATCACCCCGGTGGGGTGCCACTGC
Organism: Kitasatospora sp. NPDC059146; assembly: GCF_042786665.1. Lineage (NCBI taxonomy): Bacteria > Bacillati > Actinomycetota > Actinomycetes > Kitasatosporales > Streptomycetaceae > Kitasatospora > Kitasatospora sp. NPDC059146. The sequence continues at coordinate 88,304 of NZ_JBHZCY010000008.1, forward strand.
TCGATCGCGTCCAGCACGCCGGCGCCGGACTGGCCGGACAGGCAGGCCAGTTCGGTGTGCGAGCTGAGCGCGAGGTTGAGCGCGATCAGGGTCGCGGCGTGCGGGGCGGGCAGGGCGCTGAGCATCCGGTCCTGGCCCTGCGGGCGGGGCAGCCGCAGCCGGTGGCGGATCGCCGCGTACAGGCCGGCGTGGGAGTGCACGACGGCCTTCGGCATGCCGGTGGTGCCGGAGGAGTGGGTGATCGCCACCGGGTCGCCGGACCAGTGCCGGTAGGGCTCCGGGGCGGCGTCCGGGTCGCCCGCGCCGAGGGTGGAGATCTCCGGCAGCAGCGGTGCGCCCGGGTCGTACTCGGCCAGGGCGGCCAGGTGGGCCGGGTCGGCGAGCACCCCGACGGCGCCGAGCCGGGCGATGTAGCGGGCGGCGCGCTCGGCGTCCAGGTTGGGGTTGAGCAGCGCGGGGACGGCGCCGAGCCGGGCCAGGGCGAGGAAGGCGAGCACGTGCTCGGCGGCGTCGCTCGCGTGCACCACGACCGGGTCGCGCCGGGTGATGCCGAGGCCGTGCAGGGCGGCGGCGCGGGCCCGGACGGCGCGGTCGAGCTCGCGCAGGGTGAGCGGCTGCCAGGCGGGGTGGCCGTCCACCGGGGTGTCGAAGGTGAGCAGCGGCTCGTCGAGCCCCTGGCCGAGGGCGATCCGGGCGGTCAGCACGTTGCCGGCGCCCACGTCGGGGTCGTCCGCGAGCTGGGTGCGGAGACTGCGGATGGTCACGGGGGTGGATCCCTCCCTCGGGGCCGGGGCGGCCCGGGCGGCTGATCGGGTGTCGGGGTGCGGCCGGCGCGGACGGCGGCCGGGCGGGGGTGGGGCGTCGGCCGTGGCGGGGCGTCGGCGGTGCGAGGGTGGGCCGGGCGGGTCGCTGGTGTGCCGGGTACGGCTGCGTCAGGCGGCGGGCCTCATCGATGGCTACGGGCGCCGCCGGCCCGCGGGTTCAGTCGGCGGGCCCGGCGAGCAGCACGGCCACGGCGTGGTCACCGTCGGGGCCCTGCTCGGCGGCGATCACCAGGACGTGGTCGGCGTCCCCGTCGGCCAGCAGCAGCGCGGCCAGCTCGTAGGCGTCCGCGGGGACGGTGCCGGGTACGGCCTCGACCGGGCTGATCGCCACGACGGGGCCGGTCAGGCCCCAGCGGGCGGCGATGTGCCCGAGGACGGCGTTGGGGTTGGACTGGAAGAACAGCAGCGGGGCCGGGCGGTGTCCGGGCTCCGCGCTCCGGTCGATGGCGCGCGCGGTGGCGAGGTCGCCGCCGGCGCTGGCGAGCAGCAGGGCGGTGCGCCCGGGGGCGGGCGGCGGGCCGTGGTGGGCCCGCAGGCAGTGGTCGGCGGTGTCGGCGATCAGCGGGGCCAGGCCGGCGGGGGTGAAGCCGGGCAGCGGTGGCGGGGGCCCGGGGAGGTCCGGGCCGGGGCGGCGGGCCTCGGCGAGGACGCGCGGGGCGGCGGCAGGGGTGGTCATGGTGTGTGGGTGTCCGGGTCAGGCGGCGGCCAGCAGCAGGGCGGTGTTGGCCCCGCCGAAGGCCGAGTTGAGGGTGAGCGCGTAGTCGGGGCGGGTGGTGTGCGGGCCGTCCAGCACGAGGCCCAGCCGGACGTCGGGGTCGGGGCCCAGCCAACCGGCGTTGACCGGGGTCAGTCCGCTCTCCAACGCTCCGACGGTGACGGCGAGTTCGAGCAGGGCGGAGGCCTCCAGCGCGTGGCCGTGCACCGATTTGCTGGAGCTGACCGGCAGTCGGTCGGTGTGCGGGCCGAACACCGTGTGCAGGGCGGTGGCCTCGGCCCGGTCGGCGAGCTCGGAACCGGTGCCGTTGGCGTTGACGTAGCCGACCTGGTCCGGGGTGATGCCCGCGCGGCCCAGTGCGGCCTCGATCGCCCGGGCGACCCCGGTGCCGTCCGGCTCCGGTCGGCAGACGTGGTGGGCGTCCCCGGTCCGGCCCCAGCCGGCCAGCCGGGCGAGTGCGGGAGCCGAGCGCCGTTCGGCGGCCGGGGCGGACTCGACCAGGACGGCGACGGCCGCGTCGCCGAGCAGGGTGCCGGTGCGGCCGGCGCTGAACGGGCGCAGTTCGCCGTCCCGGGCCAGGGCGCGTCCGGCGTCGAAGACGGCGAACACCCCGGGCTCGACCAGGTGGCCGGCCGCGACCAGGACCCGTTCGTGCCGACCGGCGGCGACCAGGGCGGCGGCGTCGGCGACCGCGGTGGCGGCCGCCACGCAGGCGCCGGTGTACACCCGGGTGACGCCCGGCGCGCCCCAGTGCGCCCGGACCCCGGCGGCCACCGCGTCGGCGGTGGCGCGGGTGCGCCCGTCGCTGTGCAGGGCGAGCAGGACGGGCATCGCGGCGCCCTCGGCGGCGGTCAGCCCGGCCTGCCGGCCGGCCTGTCCGATCGCCTCCAGCACGGCCCTGGCCAGCGGGAAGGTGCTGGCCAGCGGTACCGTCCCGGGCAGCAGAGCGGCCCGGGTGGTGCGCCGGCCGGTCACGTCGAAGCGGGTCACCTCGGTGAACGCGGCCTTGCCGTGGGCGGCGGCCTCGGTCAGCGCGGTGAGCCCGCGTCCGGCGGCGCTGAGCACCCCGACGCCGGTGACGACCGGGCGGGCGGCGACCGCCACGGGCCCGGGCGCGGCGGGCCGGGGCGGCGGGCCGGGCGTGCCGGTGCCAGTGCCAGTGTCGGTGCCGGTCACGGCCGCGCTCCGGCGCGGGCGGCCAGCACCGTCGAGCGCAGCAGCTCGGTGGCGTCGTCGATCGTCCGCACGGCGCCGAAGTGCTCGTCGTCCAGGTCCAGCTGGATTCCGTAGCGCTGCTCGAACTCGGCGATCAGCCAGGTCAGTTCGAGCGAGCCGAGTTCCTCGGGCACGGTGTCGGCGGCGCGCTGCCCGAACGCCGCCAGCATCGCCAGGACCTCGGCCCGGTCGGGGAGCGCCCCGGGGGCGGAGTCCGCGGGGCGGGCGGAGTCGTTCACGCCGCGCTGCCGGTGGCGGCGGGGAGGGCGTCGATCCGCTTGACCACGTCGGCGGTGAACTCGTCCAGGGTCATCATCGCGGTGGTCTCCATCTCGTCCAGGTCGAACTTGATCCCGAACTCGTCCTCGACCTGCACCGAGAGTTCGGCCAGGGCGAGCGATTCGAGGTCCAGTCCGGCCGGGCCGAGGTCGGTGTCCCCGGTGACCTCGGAGACGTCGTACTGCATCTCGGTGAGGGCGGCCAGAACGAACGCGCGGATGCGGTCCTGCATGAGTGGGCTCCTTGTCGGGGTTGTCCGGAGGGTGTCCGGCGGGTGGTGCGTCCGGTCAGCGCACGGTGGCCGCGGCGGTGTCGCGCAGGGCGGCCGGGTCGCGCAGCAGCTTTCCGGTGGCGGTGCGGGGGAGGGCGGGCAGCAGGACGAGGCGGCGCGGCCGCTTGTAGGCGGCGAGCCGACGGGCCAGCCCGTCCTGGAGGAGGGCGGGTTCGGCCCCGGCCTCGACGGACAGGTACGCCTCGATCGCCCCGTCGTCGAAGACGACGACCGCCTCGCGGACCTCGGGCAGCGCGGCGAGGGTCTGCTCGACCTCGGTGAGGTCGACCTTCAATCCGCCGATCGAGACCTGGGAGTCGAGCCGGCCGTGCACGGTGACCAGGCCGGTCGCCTCGTCCAGGGCGGCGGCGTCGCGGGTGTGCAGCCAGCCGTCCGACCAGCGGCCCGGGTCGTCCAGCCCCGGGTACGGGGAGGTGGCGGCGCCGAGCTGCAGCTCGCCGGCGACGAGCCGCATCCGCATGCCGTGGACGGGGCGCTTGGCGGGGTGCAGCGTTCCGTCGAGGTCGGTGGCGATGACCCCGGTCTCGGTCATGCCGTACATGGTGCCGAGCGGTACGCCGTACCGTTCGGTGAACAGCGCGGGCAGGCCGGGGCGGACCAGTTCGCCCGCGACGACCATCCGGCGCAGCTGCGGCAGCGCCGGGGGAGTGACCGTCCCCGCCAGCAGCTCGGCGTGGAAGGGCACTCCGACGACGGTGGTCGGCCGCTGGTCGGCGGCGACCGCGGCGAGGATGCCGGCCGCCGTCATCCGCTCCGGGACGGTGAGCACGGCCCGGGCGTGCAGGGCGTTGAGCAGCCCGCCGACCAGCCCGAGCACGTGCACCACCGAGGACAGCAGGACGACCCGCTCGCCCTCGCCGGGGAACTCCACCAGCCTGCGGTAGCAGTCGAGTTCGCGCAGCAGGTCGGTGGCGGTGCGGGCGATGACCTTGGCCGGGCCGGTGGACCCGGAGCTGAGCTGGATCAGGGCGTGCCCGGTGCGGGCCGGGAGCCCGTCCGGCAGCGGGACGGCGACCGGCTCGACCTCGGAGAAGCCGCGCAGCGCCGCGGCGGGCCGGTGGGCGGAGCCTACCAGCACCTGCGGAGCCAGCCGGGCCACCGCCGCGTCCACTTCGTGGTCGGTCAACCGGTGGTCGAGCAGTGCGACTTGGGCGCCGAGCCGCCAGCAGGCCAGCAGTTCGGCGACGAAGGCCACCGAGGGCGGCAGCCGCAGCGCGGCGGTGCCGCCCGGGCCGAGCCCGGCGGCGGTCAGTCGGTCGCACTGGTCCTCGACCAGGGCGCGCAGGGCGTCCCGGTCGAGGGGTGCGCCGAAGTGCAGGCACTCCTCGCCGCCCGGTCCGGCCAGCAGCGACCGTTCGACCCAGTCCTGCGGGGCGTCGGCGTGCGGCGGGGCGGAAAGCGGAAGGGAAAAGCGGGAAAAGCCGGTCAACGCGGCTCCACAACAAGTGAGGGGATTTGACATGGACGCAATGGGCGTCGTTCTCAACCAATACGGTCAATTCCGTTGCCAGACCTTGGCACAGACGTTTGGTCAAATCAAGGTCTATACCAATGTGCTCGTTGCTCCTACGCTGCCGAACCGGGACCGGCCCGCGCGTGGCCGTCCGGGAAACGAGGATGCCCGTGGGAGCACTCACGCTGGCCGGGATCGAGCACGCCGCACGCGACCGACTCCCCCCGGAAATCTGGGACTTCATCGAAGGCGGCAGCGGCGCGGAACGCACTCTGACGGCGAACCGGGAGGTGTTCGGGCACTATGCACTGCGCCCGCGCACCCTGGTCGACGTCTCGGCCTGCGACCCCGCGCTGACCCTGCTCGGCGCCCCGCTGCGGATCCCGCTGGGCATCGCCCCGATGGCCTACCACCGGCTGGTCGACCCGGAGGGCGAGACCGCCACCGCGCGCGCCGCCGGGGCGGCCGGCGCCCTGCTGGTCGCCGGGATGTTCGCCAGCCGCACCCTGGAGGAGATCGCCGCGGCCGCCACCGGCCCGCTCTGGCTCCAGCTCTACTGGCTGCGCCGCCGCGACGCCCTGGCCGCCCTGGTCGAACGCGCCGAGGCGGCCGGCTTCCGGGCCCTGGTGCTGACCGTGGACGCGCCCAGGATCGGCCGTCGGCTGCGCGACCTGCGCAACGGCTTCGCCGTCCCGCCCACCGTCCGCGCGGTCAACCTGGACGAGACCCTGATGTCCGCCAGTCACCGCGCCACCGACGGCGGTTCCGGCATCGCCGAGCACGCCCGCGAGCAGTTCGACCCCACCCTGAGCTGGTCCGACCTGGCCTGGCTGCGCGAGCGCACCCGGCTGCCGCTGGTCCTCAAGGGCGTGCTGACCGCCGAGGACGCCCGGCTGGCCGTCGAGCACGGCGTGGACGCCCTCCTGGTGTCCAACCACGGCGGCCGCCAGCTCGACGGCGCGCTGCCCGCCCTGGCCGCCCTCCCCGAGGTGGTCGACGCGGTGCCCGCCGAGCTCCCGGTACTCCTGGACGGCGGCGTGCGCACCGGCACCGACATCGCCGTCGCCCTCGCCCTCGGCGCCCGGGCCGTGCTGATCGGCCGCCCCGCCCTGTGGGGCCTCGCCGTCGACGGCGAGGCCGGGGTGCACCGGGTACTCCGCCTGCTGCACGAGGAACTCGACCACACCCTGGCCCTGTTGGGCCGCCCCCGGCTCGCCGACCTGGGCCGCGACGCCCTCGCGCGCTGGCCCCGCCCGGTCGGCTGAACCGCGCCGTACCCGCAGCCCGTTCCTCCAGAAGGAGAACCGATGACCGAACCGACGAGCAGGACCGACGACCGCTTCCCCGGCTGGGACTGGGACGACCCGGACGGGCTGGAGACCCGCCTGGACGCCTTCAGCGCCCAGGTCGCCACCTGCAAGACCCTCGAAGCCCGCCCCGGCGCCCTGCCGCACGACCACCACGACTTCCGCGAACTCGGTCTCACCGGCATCGAGTTCGCCGCCTTCCGGACCGCCCACCCGGAAGGCCTCGGCACCGACCTGGCCACCCTGCGCGGCGCCGCGGCCGACGGCGGGCCCGGCCCCGCCACCGAGCCCGGCACCCTCTACCGGGTCGACGGCGACCGCTGGTTCACCCAGCTGGACGTCTCCCGCCCGCTGCCCTTCGCCGACGCCAGCGTCGACTGGGTCTACGCCGAGCACCTGATCGAGCACGTCACCCTGCCCGTCGCGGTCGGCTGGCTGCGCGAGGCCCGCCGGATCCTGCGCCCCGGCGGCGTCCTGCGCCTCACCACCCCCGACCTCGCCCGCTACCTGGTCGGCTACGCCACCGGCGACGGCTTCCTCGGCAAGCACCGCCGCCGGCTCGGCACCCTGGGCTTCGGCCCGCCGATGCCCGCCCGGCCGGCCTTCCTGGTCAACCAGATCTTCCGGTACTACGGCCACCAGTGGATCTACGACCTGGACGAACTGCGGCACGTGCTGACCCTGGCCGGGTTCACCCCCGACCAGATCCGGCACTGCGCCTACCGCCAGGGCCTCCGTTCGGACGTCGCCGACCTCGACACGGCCTTCCGCACCGACGAGACCGTCTACGTCGAGGCCGACCGCTGAACCGGGGCCGAACCCCTGGCCGACCACAGCCCGCCGCAACCCCGCCGCAACCCCGCTGAACCCCCGCCGAGCCGCCGCCCGGCCCCGGCCGGGCCACCGAACGGACCGCCACCCATGCCCCTGCACCCCCAGGCCGAGGCCTACCGCGCCCACCGCGCGCGCAGCGGCGCACCGCCGCTCTACACCCTCACCCTCGCCGAGGCCCGCGCCGCCGACCTCGCCGACATCCGCGCCGCGTCCGGTACCCCCGAGCCGGTCGCCGCCGTCGAGGAGCACCGCATCCCCGGCCCCGGCGGCGAACTCGCCCTGCGGCTCTACCGGCCCGAGCCGCCCGGCCGCCCGCTGCCCGCCCTGCTCTACCTGTTCGGCGGCGGCTGGACGCTCGGCTCGGTCGACACCAGCGACGCGATCTGCCGCCGCCTCACCAACGCCGTCGGCTGCGTCACCGCCTCCGTCGGCTACCGCTCGGCCCCCGAGCACCCCTTCCCCGCCGCCCTGCACGACTGCCGCGCCGCCCTGGAGCAACTGGTCGCCGGGGCCGCGGACTTCGGCATCGACCCGGACCGCCTCGCGGTCGGCGGCGACAGCGCCGGCGGCAACCTCGCCGCCGCCCTGACCCTGCTGCTGCGCGCCGAGGGCGGCCCGACGCTGCGCCACCAGCTGCTGGTCTACCCCAACACCGACCACGCCGCCGACACCCCCTCGCTGCGCGAGCACGACGACCCGCTGCTGTTCAACCGCCGCTCGGCCGCCTGGTACTGGGGCCACTACCTGGCCGACCCGGCCGACGGCGCCTCCTCGTACGCCTCCCCGCTGCGCGCCGCCGACCTGTCCGGCCTGCCGCCCGCGACCGTCCTCACCGCCGAGTACGACCCGCTGCGCGACGAGGGCGAGCGGTACGCCGAGGCGCTCCGCGCGGCCGGGGTCCCGGTGGACCTGCGCCGCTACCAGGGCATGCCGCACGGCTTCTTCGCCATGACCGGCACCCTGGACGCCGCCGCCGAGGCCCAGGCCCACGCGGCCGCCCGCCTCCGGGAGGCCCTGCGGTGACCGACCACGACCCGACCGACCACGACCCGACCGGCGTCGACCGGATCGCTGACGGCACGATCGCCGACGACCCGACCGACCTGGCCCTCGCCGACCTGCACGGCTCGCTCGCCGACCCGCTGCTGGACGCGATGACCTTCCTCAACGAAGTCACCACCCGCTACCCCGGCGCCGTCTCCTTCGCCCCGGGCCGCCCCTACGAGGGCTTCTTCGAACCCGAGGACGTCCCCGCCTACCTGGACGGCTACCTCGACCACCTGGCCGACCGCGGCCTCGACCGCGACGCCGTGCGCACCGCGCTGTTCCAGTACGGCCCCACCAAGGGCATCATCGCCGACCTGGTCGCCCGCACCCTCGCCAACGACGAGGGCCTCACCGTCGACCCCGCGGCCGTGGTGCTCACCGTCGGCGCCCAGGAGGGCATGCTGCTGGCCCTGCGCGCCCTGTGCGCCGGCCCGCAGGACGTGCTGCTGGTCAGCTCGCCCTGCTACGTCGGCGTGACCGGGGCGGCCCGGCTGCTCGACCTGACCACCCGGCCGGTCCCCGAGGGCCCCGACGGCGGCCCCGACCCGGCGGCCGTCCGCGCCGCCGCCCGGGAGGTGCGGGCCGAGGGCCGCCGCCCGCGCGCCCTGTACGTCGTCCCGGACTTCGCCAACCCCTCGGGCACCAGCATGCCGGTCGCCGCCCGCACCCGGCTGCTGGACGCCGCCGCCGAGGAGGGCCTGCTGGTCGTCGAGGACAACCCGTACGGCTTCTTCGCCCGCACCCCGGGCCCGCGGCCCACCCTCAAGGCGCTGGACCGCCGCCGCCAGGTCGTCTACCTGGGTTCCTTCGCCAAGACCTGCTTCCCCGGGGCGCGGGTCGGCTACGTGGTCGCGGACCAGCGGGTGGCCGGCCCGGGCGGGCGCCGCAGTCTGCTGGCCGACGAACTGGCCAAGGTGAAGAGCATGACGACGGTCAACACCCCCGCGCTCAGCCAGGCCGTCATCGGCGGCATGCTGCTGGCCCACGACTGCAGCCTGCGGGCCGCCAACGCCCGTGCCACGGCCCACTACGCGGCCGGGATGGACACCCTGCTGCGGGAGCTGGACCGGCACTTCCCGGCCTCCGAGCGGCGCCGGCTGGGGGTGGACTGGAACCGGCCCGAGGGCGGCTTCTTCGCCGTGCTGACGGTGCCGTTCCGGGCCGACGACGCGGCCATGGAGCGCTGCGCCCGGGAGTTCGGGGTGCTCTGGACGCCGATGGCGCCGTTCTACCCGGCGGGCGGCGGCGAGCACCGGCTCCGGCTCTCGATCAGCTCGCTGACGCAGGCCCAGATCATCGACGGTGTCGCCAAGTTGGCGGAGTTCATCCGCTCCTGAGCGGGGCGGAGACGGCAGCGGGGCCCGGCTCGCGGGTGCGAGCCGGGCCCCTTCCGTACCTCCGGTCGGCGTACCCGCGTCAGCGCACCCGGGTGGAGAACAGCCGGGCCGACCAGTACACCGCCAGGACGGTCATCAGCACGACCACCAGCAGGCCCTGCCAGACCGCAGGGTCCCCGGCGTGCCCCGAGAACAGCGCGCGCATGCCCTCCACCGCCCAGTAGAAGGGGTTCCACCGGGCGAGCTGCTGTTGCCACTGCGGCGCCAGGGTGAGCGGCAGCAGCACCCCGGAGAGCAGCGCGATCGGCTGGGCGATGGTGTTCACCACCGGCGACATGGCGGCGTCGGTGGGCACCATCAGCGCGATCCCGTAGGAGATCGCGGAGGTCATCAGCGCCAGCAGGGCCAGCAGGACGTAGGCGAGCAGCAGGTTCAGCGGGCTGACCCGCAGGCCGAACGGCAGCGCGATCAGGGTGATCAGCACGGCCTGCACCAGCAGCGCCACCATCTCGCGCAGGGCCCGGCCGAGCAGCAGCGCCAGTCGGCTGACCGGGGTGACCCGGGAGCGCTCGATGATCCCGGCCCGCAGTTCGCCCAGCAGGCTGAAACCGGTGAACAGCCCGCCGAAGATGCACAGCACGGCCAACAGGCCCGGTACGTACACCTGGTAGGTGTCGGCGTAGCTGCCGGAGCCGTCCGGGGTGAGCACCTTCTTCAACAGCGGGGCGAACAGCACCAGGTAGAACAGCGGCTGGATGATGCCGACGGCGATCCAGATCGGGGTGCGGATCATGAGCAGCAGCTGGCGCTGGAGGATCAGCCAGGTGTCGCGGGCGAGCTTCACGGTCTCCCCAGGGGGTCGGGCAGGCAGGGCGGTGGGGCTGGATCAGGACTGCTGCAGCGAGCGGCCGGTGCGGGCCAGGAACACGTCGTCCAGGCTGGGCCGTTGGAGCTGCACGGTGCCGGGGGTGACGCCTGCCGCCTCCAGGGCGCGCAGCAGCCGCGGGATGGCGGCCGCGCCGTCCTCCAGGTAGAGCCGCAGCCCCTCGTCGCCGTTGGCCTCCAGCCGGTGCAGGTACGGCTGCGGGCGGAGCACCGCCGCGGCGCGTTCGGCGACGTCCTCGCCCGGGAGGAGCCCGAGCAGCACGACGTCGCCGGAGATCTCCCGCTTGAGCGCCTCGGGCGTGCCCTCGACCACCACCTGGCCGTGGTCGACGATGGCGACGCGGTCGCAGAGCGCGTCGGCCTCGTCCAGGTAGTGGGTGGTGACGACCACGGTCATGCCCTCGGTGCGCAGTCGGCGGATCTCCTCCCAGACGTACGCCCGGCTGGCCGGGTCCAGCCCGACCGTGGGCTCGTCCAGGAACAGCACCTGCGGCTGGTGGATGACCCCGAGGGCGATGTCCACCCGGCGGCGCTGGCCGCCGGAGTAGGTGGCGCACGGCCGGTCGCCGAAGTCGCCCAGGTCGAAGGCCTTGAGGGCGTCCTCGGCGGCCTGTACGGCCCGGGCCTTGCCCGCGCCGTACAGCCGGGACTGGAGCACCAGTTCCTCGCGGGCGCTGACGGTGTCGGTGGTGCCGCCGCCCTGGGCGACGTAGCCGATCCGGCGTCGGACCCCGGCGGGGTCGGTGAACAGGTCGGCCCCGGCGATGGTGGCCCGTCCGCCGTCGGGGCGGATCAGGGTGGCCAGCATGCGCAGGGTGGTGGTCTTCCCGGCGCCGTTGGGGCCGAGGAAACCGTAGATCTCGCCGGCGGCGACGGACAGGTCGATGCCGCGCACGGCGTCGACGGTGGAGTCCTCGCCGCTTCGGCGGGAGGTCTTCTTGCGGTAGGACTTGCGCAGTCCCGCGGTCTCGATCAACCGGAACTCCCGTACGGGGATGGGCTGCCACGGCACCCGGGAAAGGGCGGGCTCGGCGCCTGGGAAAGGCGGTGTTGCTGCGACACCCTAGAGGCGGACCAGGCCCGGAGACAATGGCCTAGACCAATGGACGTGTGATCACCTGTTCTGCTAAGGGGCGGTCACGGGGCGGTCACCGGGGGCTGAGGCCGAGGGCCCAGCGCCTCCAGCCGGTCCGCAGCCGCCGTCGCGCCGCCGCCCGCCAGCAGGTCCCGGCCGACCTGAACCGCGCGGCCCCGGTGCTCCGTGGAGTCGAGTACGGCGGTGAGCGCCGCCGCCAGCCGCTCGGGCGTGACCCGGGCGAACGGCACCCGCAGGCCCGCCCCGGCCGCCGCCACCTGCGCGGCGACGAAGGGCTGGTCGTGCCGGATCGGCGCGGTCACCAGCGGTACCCCGTGCGCCAGCGCCTCGCCCACGGTGTTCATCCCGCCGTGGCAGAGCACCGCGTCCAGCTCGCCGCGTGCCAGCAGCTCCAGCACCGGCGCCCGGTCCACCGCCACCGCGTGCGGGGGGAGTTCGGACGGCGGGGGCAGCAGCTCGCGCGGCGCCGCGAACACCGGCTGCACCTGCGGGCCGCACAGCTCCAGCGCCCGGACGGCCCGGGCGAGGAAGTCGGCGCCCAGCTCTCCGGCCAGCGTGCCCATGGTGACCAGCACCCGCCGCCGCCCGGGCAGCAGCCGCTGCCAGGGGAAGTCCGGATCGTGCGGGCGCGGCGCGAGCACCGGCCCGACCTGCGCGTGGTGCGGCGGCGCGGCGCTCCCGGTCAGCGCCGGCCCGGTGGTGGCCAGCACCAGGGCGGGGGAGAAGCGCGGGTCCAGGTACTCCTCGGCGGGCAGCCCGGCCCGCTCCCACAGGCCGCGCAGCAGCCCGGTCATCCAGGCCTCGACCTGCGGCAACGCCCGGTAGGGGTGGCCCAGTTCCATCGCCCCGGGCGCGAAGGACGCCCACGGCAGGCCGTGCCGGTGCGCGACCAGGGCGCCCGCCGGGGTGTGCTGGTCGACCAGCAGCACGTCCGGCCGGTACTCCCGCACGAGGGTGTCCAGCGGCTTCGCGGTGAACCGGGCGTACGGGACGATGAAGCCCTCCCAGAGCGAGCGCAGCGCCGCCAGGCCGTGCCCGCCCTGGGCCCGGAAGGCCCGGGTGCCGGTGCCGAGCACCCGCGCGTCCGGGCCGAGCAGCGGGCGCAGCACCGACTCCGTGCCGGTCCAGGCGACTTCGTGACCGCGTGCGGTCAGTTCGGCGGCGATGCCCGCGGCTGGGTTGACGTGTCCGGTGAGCGGTGGCATCACCAGCAGGAACCGGGTCATCGGCGGTCCTCCTCGGGGAGCAGGGCCTGGAGGTCGGCGACGGTCAGCGCCTCCAGGGCGGCCAGGTCCAGTCCGGCCCGCAGGGCGGCCAGGTCGGCGGCGGGGCCGAAGCGTGCGGGCAGCCGGACGGCCAGCTCGGCGAGTTCGCACTCGTCCAGCAGCAGGTCGCCGTCCAGGCGGGCGTGCGGGGCCAGCCGGTCCGCCCAGGCGGGCGGCGCGCCGGCCACCTCGGCCAGCAGGGCGGCCAACACCCGGTTCAACGGCTCTGCGGGGAGGGCTGGTTCACGGTCTGACATGGGAGGTTCTCCCGTCCGGTCGACGGTGCGGAGTGGCGTGCGGAGTGGTGTGCGGGGTGACGTGCGCAGTGGCGGTGCGGAGTGGGGTGGCGCGGCGGCCCCGGTGGAGCGGCCCGCGCGTGGCGCGGGGGGCCGGGGAGGGCGGCTCCGAGGGCGCCCGAGGAGGCGGTCGCGCAGGAGAAGCGCCCGAGATCACTTGTGCGACCAGGCGGGCGTCGGAATACTAGCCCGGGTGACCGCACTGGAGGCAGTGGCCGTTCACCTCCCCCCACACGCCGTGCCCATCGAGGCGGTGGGCGAGCGCATCGGCCTGACCCCACGTCAACTCCGTCTCTTCCGCCGCTTCCACGGCCTGGACCAGCTGCGGCTGGATCCGGGCGGGACGCTGCCCGACCTGCTCGACGCAACCCTCGACGACCTGCCGGAGCTGCGCGGACGCGAACAGCACGTCCGCTTCGTGATCCACGCCCGCAGCATGCCGGTGGCCGTGCCCTACCCGCTCAACCCCCTGCACGAGGTGCTCGCCGGCCGTGGGCTGGCGCACGCGAGCGCCTTCACGGTGACCCACCACGCCTGCGCGGTGGGCCTGTTGGCCATCGACCTGGCGGGCCGACTGCTGGCCGGCGATCCCGACCCGCAGGCCCTCGCCCTGGTGCTGGCGGGGGAGAAGACCTTCACCAAGGACGCCCAGGTGGTGCCGGAGACCGGGATCTTCGCCGAGGGCGCGGCCGCCTGCCTGGTCAGCGCGGACGGGCCGCAGCACCGGGTGCGCTCCTTCGCGGTGCGCCAGCGCCCGGAGTTCGACGGCCGGCTGGCCGAGGACGCGGAGCTGCTCGCCCGCTACCAGCGGGAGTACCCGAACGTCATGGTGGAGGCGATCGAGGCCGCCCTCCAGCAGGCCGGTCTGGACCTCTCCGACCTGGCCGCGGTGCTTCCGCACAACGTCAACCAGGCGTCGTGGCGGATGATAGCGCGGCGGATCGGCTATCCGCTCGACCAGGTGGTGCTGGACAACGTGCTGTCGGTCGGGCACAGTTTCGCTGCGGACAGCCTCATCAATCTTCACACCGCCACCACGCGGGGGCTGATCCGCCGCGGCGACCACTACCTGATCGCCGCCGCCGGTATCGGGGCCACCTTCTCCGCGATGGTGATGCAGTACTGACGCTCCGTCAGTCGACCGCTCGAACCACCGGGCGCGTTTCCCACGTTGTCAATCCAGAGCACACTTCCCACGCACGACGGGACGGGACACCCATGTCAGAATCACTGGTCCAGACCACTGACCCCGAGCTGCGCGAGCGGATCCTGCACGGCATCGGCGAACTCCTGCCACGCGTGCTCAAGCGCGAGCTGCCCGAGATCCCCGCGGACGCCTGCCTGTTCGACGACCTCGGCCTCACCTCGGCCGGCACCATCGAGCTCATCCTGGAGCTGGAGGAGTCGCTCGACATCCAGGTGGACGTGGAGCAGATCACCGAGGACGACCTTCGGTCGGTCACCAAGCTGGCCGACTACGTCGCCGGGCACCTCATCGCCGAGGACTGACCGGGTGCCCGTCGGTCCCCCCGGTTCCCCTGTCGGCCCTGCCGCTCCGACCGGTGCGCCCGCCCCGGCCGGACTGCGGATCACCCGGGTCCTCGCCCGGTGCTCCGACGGCCGTTCGGAGGCCTCGCTCGACCCCGACCTGCGGGTCTTCGTCTCGGACCTGGTCCGCCCGTACGGCCTGCCGCTGCGCGAGGACCTGCTGCGCGAGGGCGTCGGCCACTCCTACGAGGAACTGGCCGCCGGGCTGCTGCGCGAGGCGGTGGGCGAGGACGAGCCGGTGGACCTGCTGATCCTCGCCTTCGACACCCCGGACGTGCGCCCCGGCGCACCGTCCTCGCTCGCGCTCAGCCGGTCCGTCCCCGGCGGGCCGCTGGCCTTCGCGGTCTGCGACCAGGGCAGCGCCGCGGCCTTCACCGCCCTGCGGCTGGCCGCCGAGTACCACCGCACCGGAGCCTGCCGCCGGGCGGTGGTGGTGCTCGCCGAACAGACCGCGCTGCACTACGAGCCGGCCGAGCCGGTGGCGCTGCCCCGGCGGCACGCCGTGGTGGTGCTGGTCTGCGAGGAGGAACCGGGCGAGGGACTGACCGTGCGGCAGCAGCACCACCCCGCCGACCGCCCGGCGTCCGCCGTCCGGGCCCGGACGGCGGAGCTGGGCCCCGGGGCGGCGGTGCTGGACGCGACCGGCACCGCCGACGGGCCCGCCGCGCAGCCGTTCACCGGCCCGTGGGCGGAGCTCGCCGAGCGGCTGCCCGAGTGGCGGGCGCAGCGGCGCCCGCTGCTGGTCGCCGGGCTGGACCGCCGGCTCGGGGTGCTGAGCACCCTGGCCCAGCCGTGACCGCCGTCGACCTGCGGCTGATCGACGCCGATCAGCCGGCCGAGGTGGTCGCCCGGCTGTGGCGGACGCTGGACGCGGAGGAACGGGCCCGCGCGGTGCGGGCGGACGCCGTGCGGCGGAGCCGGTTCACCGTGGTGCGCGGCGCCGTCCGGGAGCTGGTCGCCGAGCGGCTCGGCATCCGCCCGGCCGAGGTGGTCTGGCGGCGGGGCCGGCACGGCAAGCCGGAGCCGGTGGGCGCGGGCGGGTTACGGGTGAACTGGTCGGCCGCGGAGTCGCTGGCGGTGCTGGCCCTGGCCGAGGGCCGGGCGGTCGGCGTCGACGTGGAGCGGCTGCGGGAGGCCCGGCTCGCCGAGCGGATGGCGGCCCGCTGGTTCCCCTTCGAGGAGGCGCGCTTCGTCGCGGAGGCGGCCGAGCCCGCCGAGCGGGCGGCCCGGTTCACCGTGCTCTGGTGTCGCCGGGAGGCTTGCGTGAAGGCGTACGGCGGGCGGCTGGTCCAGGCGCTCGGGGTGTCCGTGGCGGGCCCCTCCCCGCTGTCGGTGGCGGATCCCGGCCCGCTCGGGGCCGGTCCGGTGGGGCTGCGCGACGTGTCCGTCCCGGAGCCGTACCGGGCTGCCGTCGCTCTGCTCGGAGACTGTCCTGATCAGGTCAACTCCCTTTTCTGGTCAGCGAGTTGATTGACCGTCGGCTCGCCTGGACGATCACCGGCGGCCGCTGGTAGCGTCCGCCCGTACTCCCCGCTGAGACCTTCCCGGCGAGCCGAAGGGCACGTACGACGTGACTGCGCACCACGCTGCACCGCGAGCTGCCGACCCGCACGAGACCGACCCGCACCAGACCGACCCGCACGACGCCGATCCGCACGACGCCGACCCGTACGAGGCGGCACCGCACGGCCCGGCCCGGGCGCACCGGCGGATCACCGTCCGCTTCGCCGCGACGACCGGCGGCTCGGGGCCGCTCACCCGGGGCCAGGACAACATGATCCGGTGCATCCGGCGCGACGCCCCCGAGGCGATCAACAAGGAGTCGGTCTGGCCCGTGCCGCCCGGCGCCTCGCTCGCCGCCGGCCTGGACGCGCTGCGGCTGCTGGTCGAGCGGCACGAGTCGCTGCGCACCTCCTTCCCGCCTGGCCCCGGTCCGGACGCCTTCCCGGTGAGCCAGGTGGTGCGCGGGGACGGCCGGTTCGCCGTCACCGCGGTCGAGGCGGGTGGTCTGGATGTCCGTGAACTCGACGCACTGGCAGCTGAGTTGGGTCAGGCCGACGTCGCGGTGCCGGTCCCTCTGGACATCGTGCCGAGGATCCGCTTCACCCTGCTCGTCGACGGGCAGCGGCTGCTCCGGCTGATCGCCGTGGTCTGCCACGCCGGTGCCGACGGCGCGGCCACCGCGCTGCTGATCCAGGACTGGTACGCCCTCGCGGCCGGGAAGGAGCTCCCGCCCGTCAGCGCCCCGACGCCGATCCAGATCGCCGCCGCCGAACAGAGCCCGCAGGGCCGCCGCCGGGCGGCCGGTGCGTTGCGGCACTGGGCCCGGGTGCTGGGCAGCGGCCCGCAGGTGGTGTTCGCCGACTCCCGGATCACCGGCCCGCCGAGCGGCCCCGCCGCCCTGATGGTGCGCTCCCGCACCGCGGCCGCCGACCTCGCCGCGGTCTGCCGCCGCACCGGCGCGAGCCCCTCCGTCGTCCTGCTCGCCGCCTTCTCCGCCCTGGTCGCCCAGCGGGCCGGGCGTGCGGAGCTGGCCGTCTCGGCGCTCTCCGCCAACCGCCAGCGCGCCGCGCTGCTCGACCACGTCGGCACCCTCGCCCAGGACGCCCTGATCCTGCTCGACACCGGCACCGCCGACCTCGACCAGCTGATCGGGCGCACCAAGTCGGCCTCGCTGAGCGCCTACTGGCACAGCGTGCTGGACGCCGAGCAGGTCTGGCAGCTGGTGGAGGACGCCGCACACGTGCGCGGCTCCCGGTTCGCCCGCCAGGTGGTCGTCAACGACCTGAGCCTCACCATCCCGGCCGCCGTCGCCGACGCCCAGCCGGCCGCCACCGCCGACCCCGAACTCACCCCGCTGCCGGCCCCGCCGCTGCCCGTCCGGCTGATGTTCACCATCCTGCGGATCGCCGGGAGCCTCGACTTCGCCCTGATCTCCTGCCCCCAGGTGCTCGACCCCGAGGAGACCGAGCGCTTCGCCCGGGCCCTGCTCGACCTGCTCGCGAAGGCCGCCGTGGGGCCCGTCCCGCTCGCCGAGCTGCACGCGGCCCCCGGTCCGCCCGCTGCTGCTGCTGCTGCTGCTGCTGCTGCCGGCGGCGACGCGAGCGGCGGTGACTGGCAACTCGTCGACGGGGCCCGGATCGACCTGGCGGCCGTCCGCGGCCTGGTCGGTGCCGCACTCGACACCGCCCTGGACACTGCCCTGGACACCGGCCTGGACACCGGCCCGGACACCGGACCCGGCGGCGGCCCCGACCCCGCTCCGGCCTTCCGCCCCGACTGTCGGGTCACCGTCGAGGACGGCAGGTTGACCGTCGACCTGACCACCGCCGACCCCCACCTGACCCCCGCCGACGTGCACCGCGCGGTGGTCGCCGCGCTCCCCGGCCGGGACACCGCGATGGCGCCGCAGCACTACCGGATCCACCACCTCGGCCCGGACGGCGAGCGGCTCGCCTCGGGCAGCGGCCGTGACCCGGAGGTCGTCGCCCGGTTCTCGGCACTCACCTGAACGTGGGACCGCGGGGCCGCCGGGGGTCGTCACCCCAACGGGTCCCGTCGGTCCTGCGGTTCCTCCTCGCCGAATGCCCGGGAGAGGTCCCAGGAGCACGCCGAGGTCGCGCCGGAGGTGAGCCCCCACGGGTTCGGCACCTCCTCCTCGTCCCCGTCCTGCAACGGCAGCCGGTCGATCACCGCGACCAGCGCGGGCGGCAGTTGCGGGGCCAGCCCCCGGTGCACCCGGGCGAGGATGTCCCGCCGCGCGTCCTCCGGCAGCAGCGGCCGGCTCATCCGCAACGGCCTTGGCCCGGGCGGGCGTTCGGTCGTCGACAGTTGTTCGGACCAGGCCCGCCAGTAGTCGGCGTCGTCGGTCTCGCCGAGCATCAGGTGGTGCAGGTGGAGGCAGTACGCGGCCGTCCCGCTGCCCGAGCCGGCCGCGAAGCGCCACCAGAACTCGGCGCCCTCCTCCTTGCCGGTGGCGTACAGCAGGGCGCCGAACACCTCGGCCCCCTCGGGCTGGATCCGGCGGGCGTTGACCAGCAGGTCCAGCCCGCGGGAGGCACAGGGCGCACCCAGCACCAGGGCGACCACCAGGCCGAGTTCGAAGGCGGCCTGCTCGTGCTCGGTGGGCAGGTGGGCCGGTGCGGCGGTGATCCGGGCCTGCCGCAGGGCCGCGATCCGCTCGGCGTGGGCACGTTCGGACCGGGGCACGTGGAACACCGCGCGCCCCCCGTCTGCCGCACGCTCCCCGCTCACCCCGTCGGCCGCACCCGCCCCGTCCCCACGTCGCTCCACCCCGTCCCGACGTCGCTCCACCCCGTCGGCGTTCACGCTTCGCCGCCGCGGTCCGGCAGTTCACCCACCCCGAGCCGGCGGGCCAACCGCTCCCGGGCGTGCCGCAGGTTGGAGTGCACCGTGGCCACCGGCCGTCCCAGGTAGGCCGCGATCACCTTGGCGTGCAGGCCCAGCAGGTAGCGCAGGATCACCACGTCCCGCTGCCGGTCCGGCAGTTCGAGGATCGCCGCGTACAGCCGTACCTCGTCCGCCTCGCTGTGCAGCAGCCCGTCGGCGACCTGCTTGAACGCCCCGATCACCGCCGCGAAGGTGACCGCCTCCACCTCGACCGGCTCCTCGGCCGACACCCAGTCCCCGACGTGCCGGTTCGCCAACCGCCAGGCGTACGCGGCCGGTTCCTCGAACCGCAGCACCTGGGGCCAGCAGCGGGCCAGGTCGGCCTTGACCGCCTCGACCACCAGTACGGCGTCGGTCTGGCTGCCTATCCTGGTCAACGCGAGGGCGTGCCAGGCGGGTTCGTGGGTCTCGCAGAAGGCGGCGTAGGTGAGGTCCAGTCGCAGGCCCGGCTCCATCACCGCCATCCGCTCCACCCCTGCGGCACCGGCGTGCTCCACTGCCGTCCCGCCCCGGTACCCGCGCGCGGGGGCACCCCTGTCGATCGTCATCGAGCCTGCTTTCCGTGGCCGTCGGCTGCGCACCGGGCCACCCGAGGGTCGGGCTGTCCGCGCCCATCCTCATTCCATCAGGCCCGTCACTCCAGGCTGCAAAGCGAATACAGATTGTCATCCCATCCGATTCCATGCGAATTCGGGCCGGCCGAGGGACGATTGGCCCCCGGACGCGGTGGGCAGCAATCGGACGGTGTCCACGGAGCCGAGGGGGAGGGCCATGAGCCTCTACGACGGGGTCGACCTGCGGCTGAACGTGCCGCACTCGGCCCGGATGTACGACTACTACCTGGGCGGCTTCACCAACTTCGCCGCCGACCGCGAGGCCGCCGGCCACGTCCTCGCCATCGCCCCCTGGCTGCGCGACGCCGCCCGCGCCAACCGCTCCTTCGTGCACCGCTCCACCCGCGCCCTCGCCCAGGCGGGCATCGACCAGTTCCTGGACATCGGCACCGGCATCCCGACCTCGCCCAACCTCCACGAGGTCGCCCAGAGCGTCCGGCCCGGGGCCAGGGTCGTCTACGCCGACAACGACCCCATCGTCCTCACCCACGCCCAGGCCCTGCTCACCGGCACCCCCGAGGGCCGAACCGCCTACGTCGAGGCCGACGTCACCGACCCGGACAGCCTGCTCGCCGCACCCGGCCTGCGCGAGACCATCGACCTCACCCGCCCGGTCGCGCTCTCCCTCAACGCGCTGCTTCACTTCGTCCCCGACGCCCACGGCGCCCATGAGCTGGTCGACCGCCTCAAGTCCGTCCTCGCCCCCGGCAGCGCCCTGGTGATGACCCACGTCACGCCCGATTTCGCGCCCGAGGAGATCCGCCGGATCGTCGGCATCTACCAGGCCGCCGGCACCGCCGCCCAGGCCCGCACCCACGCCGAGTTCGTCCGCTTCTTCGACGGCTGGACCCTCCTCGAACCCGGCGTCGTCCCCACTCCGCACTGGCGGCCCCAGTCCGACGAACCGGCCGTCTCGGCCTCCGACGCCACCGCCTACGCGGGCGTGGCGCTGCGGCCCTGATCCCACGGTTCCGGTCCGCCGACGCGCACCCGTCCCGGGACGGACGCGCGTCGGCCCGGGGCGAGCCGGGAAGAACCGGCGTGAACCGGGACGGTCGGGACGCCGCCCACCCGTGCACCCCCGCCGCGCCGGGCCCAGACTGAGTGGTGAACCGCTGCCGCCCCGCGAGGGAGACGCATGCTGCTGGGACTCACCACCGCGCTGGTCGCCACCGTCTGCTTCGGCTTCGGGGCGGTGTTCCAGGCGCGCGGGGCGCGGTCGGCGCCGCGCGCGGACCGGGTGCGGGCGGGCCTGCTGGCCGCGCTGCTGCGGTCCTGGCAGTTCATCCTCGGGACGCTCCTGGACATCCTCGGCTTCGTGCTGAGCATCGTCGCCCTGCGCAGTCTCCCGCTGTTCCTGGTGCAGGCCGTCACCAACGCGAGCCTCGCCGTCACCGCCCTGGCCGCCGTCTGGCTGCTGGGCGCACGGCTGCGCCGCAGCGACGCGGCGGGCATCGCCGCCGTCGTGGTGGGCCTCGGCCTGCTGGCCCTGGGCTCCGGCAAGGAGGGCCAGGAGTACGCCCCGGCGGCCTTCCACTGGGCGCTGCTGGCGACCACCGCCGTGATGCTGCTCGCCACCCTGGTCCTGGTCCGCCGGGAGGGCACCCCGGCCGCGGCCGGCCTCGGCCTGCTGGCGGGCGTCGGCTTCGGGATCACCAGCCTCGCCGTGCGGGTCCTGGACGCCTCCACGCTCACCGCCGTGCTCACCGATCCGGCCGCGTACGCCCTGGCGGTCGGCGGACTGGGCGGCTACCTGGCGTACGCGCTGGCCCTGCAGCGCGGCACGGTGACGGCGGCGACGGCGGCCGGGACGGTGGCCGAGACCTTCGGCCCGGCCCTGGTCGGGGTGGTGTCGCTGGGGGACTCCGCGCGCCCCGGCTTCGCCTGGTGCGCGCTGACGGGCTTCGCGGTCGCGGTGGGCGGCACCTTCCTGCTGTCCCGCTTCGGCGAACTGGAGGGCGGCCCGGCCGAACTGTCGGCCCCGCACCCGGACGCCGAGGCCCAGCCGGCCGTACCGCCCCGGTAGCCCGGACGGCTCCTCCGTGCGAAGGTGACGTGCCGGACAAAACGGACGGCAGAACGCCCACGGACCCGGCAGGTGCGCGATGACGGAGGAAGCCGTGACGTCGGAGGACGCCCAGGCCCGGCCCCGGCGCTCGGGGTCGACCGACCGCCCCGTCGCCCTGATCACCGGCGCCTCCTCGGGCATCGGCCTGGCCACCGCCACCCGACTGGCCGACGCGAACTGGCGGACCCTGCTCTCCGGCACCGACCGCACCCGCCTGGACGCCCTCGCCGAACGCACCGGCAGCGTCGCCCTCCCCGAGGACCTGAACAAGCCGGACGGCGCCGCCCGCCTCGCCGAGGCCGCGCTCGCCGCCGCCGGGCGGGTGGACGTCCTGGTCGCCAGCGCCGGCCTCGGCTGGCGCGGCCCGTTCGCCGACACCCCGTCCGACACCCTCGACCGGATGATCGAGGTCAACCTGGCCGCCCCGCTGCGGCTGATCCGGCTGCTGCTGCCCGGGATGCTGGAGCGCCGGCACGGCCGGATCGTGCTGCTCGGCTCGATGGCGGGCCAGGTCGGCGTGCGCGACGAGTCCGGCTACTCGGCCACCAAGGGCGGACTGACGATGTTCGCCGAGAGCCTCTGGTACGAACTGCGCGGTACCGGGGTCGGCGTCCGCCTCGTCCTGCCCGGCGCGGTGGACACCCCGTTCTTCGACCGCCGCGGCACCCCGTACCAGCGCGAACGCCCGCGCCCGGTCTCGGCGGAGCGGGTCGCGGACACCGTGGTCGCGACCATCACCACCGAGCGGGACCGCCTCTACGTCCCGCACTGGCTCGGCTTCCCGGCCCGGATCCACGGGGTCGCGCCCGGCGTGTTCCGCCGGATGGCCGCCCGCTTCGGGTGAGCCCCCCGGCTCCGCCGGCCCCCCTGGCGCCCCTGGCCCGTCGGGCGGGCACCGGCCTCGCCCTCGCGGCCGGCCTGGAGTTCCTCCACCTCGCCCCGGCAGCGGTCCGCCTCCCGCCGCTGCGCCGCACCCTGGCCCGCCGCACCGCCGGGTACGGCACCGCCCCGGGCCACCTCGCCCTCACCTTCGACGACGGCCCCGACCCGCGCAGCACCCCGTACGTCCTGGACGCCCTCGACGCCCTCGGCGCCCGCGCGACCTTCTTCCTGCTCGGCGGGATGCTGGAACGGGCCCCGGACCTCGGCCGGGACCTGGTGCTGCGCGGCCACGAGGTGGCCGTGCACGGCTGGCACCACCGGCAGCAGTGGTACCCGGCCCCGGCCCGCGACCTGCGCGAACTGCGCCGCGCCGCCGAGGCGGTGACCGACCTGTGCGGCGTCCGCCCGCACTGGTACCGCCCGCCGTACGGCGTACTGACGGCCGGTCCGGCGCTGGCCGCCCGCCGGCTGGGCCTGCGCACCGTGCTGTGGACGGTCTGGGGGCGGGACTGGACGGCCGAGGCCACCGGCGAGTCCGTCTACGCCACCGCCCGCCCCGGCCTCACCGCCGGCGCCACCCTCCTGCTGCACGACTCCGACTGCACCTCCGCCCCGGACTCCTGGCGCGCCACCCTGGCCGCCCTCCCGCTGATCGCCGCCCACTGCCGCGCCCGCGCCCTGACCCTCGGCCCGCTGCGGGACCACGCCGTCCCACCCCTTGCCCACGGCGCACGGTAGTTGGGACCATCGACGAGGTCGCGCCCACCACGGGGGCGGGCGCGCCGACAACGGGGGAGGCAGCCATGCCCGACTGGTCAGGCGGACTGGCGCACGCGATCGCGGCGGCCGGCATCGTCACGGCGGCCCTGAGCGGAGCCGTCGCGCCGGACGCCGACGCCCAGGCGGGCCCGGACCGCTACGGCACCGCCACCGTCACCGTCCAGGGCGCCCAGGACATCCGGGACACCCAGGGCCCGACCTACATCCCGGCCTAGGGTCCGCGCCCGGAAGCCCCCGGGGCCCCCGGAAGCGCCTGGACCAGGGCCTTGCCGACGCTTTACCCTCCCGTGAAGCCGTCCGACCGCACCCGATGCGGTCGGCAATTCCAGGTGGGGGTCGGAGAGTTGTCGAAGCGGGTCGGTATCCGTGTCGGGCCGGCGGCCCTGGCGTCCGTGCTGCCGGTGGCGGTCGCGGGGGTGCTCGTTGCGGGGGCGCTCGTCTCGGGTTGCTCGTCGGCCGGCGGGGACGGTCCGGCCGCGACCGCCCCGACCCCGGCCCGACTGCGCTCGGACACCGAGCCGTTGCAGCGCCGCTTCCCGGAGCTAGGGCCTGTCCGGCGGATCTTGCCAGGCGCGCGACGCCGGGCACCCCGCCTGGACGCACGCCCGAATCGCCCAAGTACGTCCAGTACGAGGCCGACTCGGGCGCACGCCCAGCCGGGCGCCCAACGCCGCGCGCTGATCTGCCAAGATCCGCCGGACAGGCCCTAGGCCCGCTGTCCGGGGCGACGTGGGTCGGCGCGGTGCTGGGCGGCGGTACCGGGCCCGACCGATGTGCGCGTGGACGGCTTCGCGGGGATCGAGCCCGCCACGCTCGCCGCGATCACCGGGAGCGGGAGCGGGGGCGGCAGCTGGCAGCCTGGGCCGCTCGGCTGCCCGGGTCTCCCGGACGTGCTGGAAAGGGAGTTGGGCGACGGCCGGCAGGCGACCTGGCTGCACAGCGAGGACTACGACCGCTCGGTCACCCACGGCCGGTACACCGGGTCGTTCTTCTTCGACCGGGAGCGCAGCCGGGTCTTCTTCTGCACGGTGAACCCCGAGGCCCACGGCGGCTGAGGGCCGCTCACCCCAGCCCCACCCGTTCCAGGGCCGCGCCGAAGCCCTTGCTCCAGGCGTCCGGGGTGGCGCCGGGCGAGGGGTCGGGCTCGGGCCGGCCCAGCGCGGCCAGCGCGTTGCGGACCACCTCGGCCGGGCGCGCGGTGGCCACGTCGGCGTGGCCGAGCTCCAGTTCGTGCTGGAGGTTGTCCCGCCCGTGGCCCTGGACGACGTCGAGCAGCAGCAGCCGGCGCCCGAGGGCCCTGGCCTCGCTGCAGGTGTCGCCGGAGCTGGTGACGACCAGGTCGGCGGCGGCCATCAGGGCCGGGATCCGGTCGGTGTAGCCGAAGGCGTGCAGCCGCGGCTCCCGGCGGGCGGCCGCCCGCAGCCGCAGTTCGAGCTCCCGGTTGCGCCCGGCCACGGCGAGCACGTGCGGCCCGGCGGCGGCCAGCGAGGCGGCGGTGCGGGCGATCGGCCCGAGCCCCCAGGAGCCGGACATCAGCAGCACGCACCCGGCGTCCGCCGGCACACCCAGGTCGGCCCGGGCCTCGGCCCGGCCGGGCGGCCGGTAGAACGGCTGCCGCAGCGGTGCGGGCAGCACGGCGACGTCGGCGTCGGGCCGGTAGCGGCGCACGGCGCAGGCGGCGACCTCGGAGGTGACCAGGAACAGGTCGGTGCCCTCCTGCACCCAGAGCCGGTGCGGGGTGACGTCGGTGCAGAACACGAAGTGCCGGAACTCCCGCCCCGCCAGCCGGTTGACCGCCGAGCTGGCGGTGGCGAACACCGAGACCACCAGCTGCGGCCGCTGCGCCTCGACGAGCGCGCCGAGCGCCGGGACGAGTCGGCTGCGCGCGGCCGCGTCGGCGAGCAGGGCGAGCCGGGCGCCCGGGCGCAGCGCCGAGAAGTGGAACGCGTCGTAGACCCCGGGCAGGTCGAGCAGCCGCCGGAAGACGGCTTCCCCGGCGGCGCCCGACCGCTGCCCGAGCAGCGCCATCGCGTCCACGGTGGCGGTGCTCCAGCCGCGCTCGCGCAGGGTGTCGGCGCAGGCCTGGGCCATCACGTCGTGGCCCTGGCCGAGCGAGCCGGAGACCAGCAGGGCGTGCGGCATCGGGCGTTCCGGGTCAGCCGGCGGCGGGGGCGGCGGCGCCGGCCCGGTACCAGTCGGCGTAGCGGTGCACGCCGTCGGCGAACTGGGTCCTCGGCGACCAGCCGAGCAGCCGTTTCGCCTGGGCGGAGGAGATCCGCCGCCCGGTGTAGTCGGCCTTGCGCCCGTCGATGTGCTCGATGGTGACCGGCCCGAGCAGCCGGTCGACGGTGTCGGCGATGTCGCGCACCGAGACGGCCGTGGAGCCCTCCAGGGCGAAGGTCTGGTCCTCGGCGGCGGGGGAGAGGGCGCGGACGTGGGCGTCGGCGAGGTCCTCGACGTAGACGAAGTTGCGGCTCTGCCGGCCGTCCCCGGCGATGGTGATCGGCCGTCCCTCCAGCGCGGCCTGGACGAACCGGGCGACGACCAGTTCGTCGCGCATCCGCGGACCGTACGGGATGCCGTAGCGCAGGATGGTGAAGTGCTGCCCGTAGAGCTCGCGGTAGCTGTGCACCAGCATCTCGGCGGCGAGTTTGGTGGCCACGTACAGGTGCCCGCTGTGTTCCAGCTCGATCGGTACGTGCTCGTCCAACTCCTGTTCCCCGCCGTCGAGTTGGTCGTCGGTGAGGGCTGCTCCGTAGACCCAGACGGTGCTCGCCAGGACGGTGCGGCTCAGTCCGCTGCGCCGGGCGGCCTCCAGGACGGCCTCGGTGCCGTCGATGTTGGTCCGCACCGCCCGGACGGGGTCGGCGGACACCTGCTCGACGTCGGCCATCGCGGCCAGGTGGTAGACCACCTCGCTGCCGGCCAGCGCCGAGGTCAGCGCGGGCAGGTCGAGGATGTCGAGGCGGGCGTGTTCGGCGTCGGGGTTGAGGTACTGGTCGGTGGTGTCCACGGCGAGCACCTCGTGGCCGGCCGCGATCAGGTGGTCCACGACGTGTGAGCCGATGAACCCGCAGCCCCCGGTGACGGCTATCCGCACGGTCTTGCTCCTTTCGGTCCGGCTGTCCGGCTGTCCGGCTGTCCGGCTACGCGGCAGGCCGGCTAGCCGGCCATCCGCCGGTGCACGGTGGAGACGGCCTCGACGACCAGCTCCGTCTCGTCCTCGGTCATGTCGGAGTGCACCGGCAGGCAGACCTGCCGGGCGCAGACGTCCTCGGCCACCGGCAGCGGACCGCCCCGGTAGGGGGCGAGGACGGGCTGGAGGTGCAGCGGCAGGTCGTAGACCTCGCCGGACATCCGCACCCCGTACTCCTCGGCCACCGCCTTCTTGAAGGCGGCGCGGTCGACGCCGGGCGCCAGCAGCGCCACGTACTTGTAGTAGTTGCCGCGGCTGCCGGGCGGTTCGAGCACCGGCCGCAGGCCGTCGACGCCGGCCAGTGCCGAGTCGTAGCGGCGGGCGACGGCCCGGCGGGTCTCGATGAACTCCTTGAGCCGGCGCAGGTGCACGGCGCCGACGGCGGCGTGCAGCTCGCTCATCCGCCAGGAGTACCCGAGCCGGACGTGGTGGTTGGTGCCGAAGGAGCCCTTGCCCTGGTCGCGGTGGATCCGGGCCTCGTCGCGCAGCTCGGGCGACTCGGTGAGGATCATGCCGCCCTCGCCGCTGGTGGTGACCTTGGTCGGGTAGAAGGAGAAGGCCCCGGCCAGGCCGAAGGTCCCGGCGGCCCGGCCGCCCAGGCTGCTGCCGTGGGCGTGCGCGGCGTCCTCGACCAGCGGGATGCCGCGCTGGTCGCAGAGCTCGCGCAGGGCGTCCACGTCCGGCGTGACGAGCCCGCCGATGTGGACGAGTACGACGGCTGCGGTATCCGGGGTGAGGGCGGCGGCCAGGGTCTCCGGGGAGAGCGCCAGGGTGGCCGGGTCGACGTCCGCGAACACCGGGCGGCCGCCCGCGTGCACCACGGCGCCGGCCGTGGCGTAGAAGGTGACGGCGGGGACGACCACGTCGCGGCCGCGCACGTCGACACCGCGCAGGACGATCTCCAGGGCCGCCGTGCCGCTGCTCACCGCGACGGCGTGCGAGGCGCCGTGCTCGGCGGCGAAGGCCTGCTCGAACCGCTCGGTCCACGGGCCGAGGGTGAGGGCACCGGTGGTGAGCATCTCGGTCACGGCGTCGGCGACGGCAGCGCGGTCGTTCTCGTCGAACACGATGCGGGCGGCTGGCACGCCCATGGGGCACCTCCGGCGGCGGGCTGGGGTCAGCACCGATCGGGACGGGTCGGCCCGGACCGGGGCAAAACGGTCGGGCCAGTGGCCCATCACGCTACTGGGCCGGGGCGGTCGCGGCCCGTCGTCACCCGCCGGCCGGGTGACCCGGGACTGCTCCCGCCGCAGGCCAACGGGCTGCTCCCGGCTGCTCCCGGTGCGGGGCGTGCGCTCCTCCGTACGGGGGAGGGCCCTACTGCGTCCGCAGTACGCAAACGGCCTGCGCAGGGACGACGACGGAGCAGGGGTCGGCGATCAAGGATTGGTCATGCTGCGAGCGGACCGCCTCCGGGGGCCCGTTCCCGCACCCGTCCCCTCCGCGCACCTGCTTCCGAATCCGAAGGAGCCCGTTCCCCCGTGGCAACGATCCTGTACCGCCTTGGCCGATGGGCCTTCGCCCGGCGCCGGCTGGTGACCCTGCTCTGGGTCGCCGTGCTGGCGCTCGCCGGAGTCCTGGCGGCGAAGGCGCCCGCCGCACCCGACGACGGATTCTCGATGCCCGGCACGGAGGCGCAGAAGGCCTTCGACCTGATGAACGAGCGCTTCCCCGGCGGCCACGCCGACGGCGCCTCGGCCCGCCTGGTGTTCGTCGCGCCCTCCGGGCAGAAGATCACCGCCGGGCCGAACCAGCAGGCCGTCGAGAAGACGGTCGCCGAGCTCGCCCACGGCGAGCAGGTCACGGCCGCGGTGGACCCGTTCAAGATGCCGGGCGCGGTCTCCAAGGACGGCTCGACGGCCTACGCGACGGTCAGCTACTCCGCCAAGGCGGGCGAGGTGTCCAAGGGCGCCACCGACGCCCTCCAGCAGGCCGCCCAGCACGGCCGGGACGCCGGGCTCAAGGTCGAGATCGGCGGCAACGCGCTGATGGCCAAGCCCGACGCGGGCGGCAGCAGCGAGGCGATCGGCATGGCGCTGTCCGCCGTCGTCCTGGTGATCACCTTCGGTTCGCTGGTCGCCGCCGGCCTGCCGCTGCTCACCGCCGTGATCGGCGTCGGCCTCGGCATGTCGCTGATCACCGCGTTCGGCAGCGTGCTCGGCCTCTCCTCGACCACCGGCACGCTCGCCATGATGCTCGGCCTCGCGGTCGGCATCGACTACGCCCTGTTCATCGTGTCCCGCTACCGGGCCGAGCTCGCCGAGGGCCGCACCCAGCAGGAGGCGGCCGGCCGGGCCATCGGCACCGCCGGCTCCGCGGTGGTCTTCGCCGGCCTGACCGTGGTGATCGCCCTCGCCGGGCTCTCCGTGGTCGGCATCCCGATGCTCGCCAAGATGGGCATGGCCGCCGCCGGGACGGTCGTCATCGCCGTGCTGGTCGCGCTCACCCTGGTGCCCGCGCTGCTGGGCTTCATCGGCCGCCGGGCGCTTCCCCGCAAGACCCGCAAGGCCCAGGCCGACGGCGACGGCGCGGCGCGGCCGGTCGGCGCCAAGGAGAACGGCGGCTCCCGCTGGGCCCGGTTCATCGTGCGCCGCCCGCTCGCGGTGCTGCTGCTCGGCGTGGTCGGCCTCGGCGTGCTCGCCGCTCCCGCGCTCGACCTGCGCCTCGGCCTGCCCGGGGACGAGGCCAAGCCCACCTCCACCACCCAGCGCCGTGCCTACGACCTGCTGTCCGAGGGCTTCGGCCCCGGCTTCAACGGGCCGCTGACCGTCCTGGTGGACGTCAAGGGCACCGCGGACCCGAAGGCCGCCGCCGGCGAGGTCGCCAAGAGCGTCTCGGCCGTGCCGGGCGTGGTCACGGTCACGCCGCCGATGTTCAACAAGGCGGGGGACACCGCCCTGCTCAACGCCATTCCGGCCACCGGCCCGGCCGAGAGCGCGACCAAGGACCTGGTCCACACCATCCGCGGCCAGGCGGCCGGCCTCAAGGCCTCCACCGGGGCGACGGTGCTGGTCAGCGGTACGACGGCGATGAACATCGACGTCTCGCAGAAGCTCAGCGACGCGATGCTGCCCTACCTCGCCGTGGTCGTCGGCCTGGCCGTCCTGCTGCTGCTGGTGGTCTTCCGCTCCGTCCTCGTCCCGCTCAAGGCGGCGCTCGGCTTCCTGCTCTCGGTGGCCGCCGCGCTCGGCGCGGTCGTCGCGGTCTTCCAGTGGGGCTGGCTGGCCGACCTGATCGGCGTGGAGCAGACCGGTCCGGTGATGAGCATGATGCCGATCTTCATGATCGGCGTGGTCTTCGGCCTCGCCATGGACTACGAGGTGTTCCTGGTCACCCGGATCCGTGAGGCCTTCGTCCACGGCGAGGAGCCGGGCGAGGCCATCGTCACCGGATTCCGGCACAACGCCCGGGTGGTCACCGCGGCCGCCTTCATCATGATCGCCGTCTTCGCGGGCTTCATCGGGATGAGCGAACCGATGATCAAGATGATGGGCCTGGGCCTCGCCGCGGCCGTCGCCTTCGACGCCTTCGTGGTCCGGATGACGATCGTCCCGGCCGTCCTCGCCCTGCTCGGCCGCCGCGCCTGGTGGCTGCCGAGCTGGCTCGACCGCCTGATACCCGACGTCGACGTCGAGGGCAGCAAGCTGCACACCGCCGCCCCCGAACCGGCACCGGCCAAGGAGCCGGTCACCGTCTAGGTCCTGTCCGGGCCTGGGCCCGGCGCACCCGGTGACACCGGGCCCGGCCCGAGCACCCCTCGGGCCGGGCCCGGCGCCACCCGGCTCGGACAACGGTTCGAGCCCCACCCGTTACCGTTGCTGTCGGGGCCGCCGTCCGCGCGCAGGCCCCGGCTCGGCGTTCCGCACCCCGCACCGGGGCGCGGCGCGACACCGACTGGCAGAACCCGGCGAGGGTGCCGCCAGGGCACCCCGACCCGGAGAACAGGACGATGAGCGACACCTGGCAGCGCCTGCGCCGTGAGCACCCCCGGGCGTTCGACATCGCCGGCGGCACGGCCCTGATCGGGATCACCGCCCTCGGCGCCACGATCGACCAGAACAGCGGGCGCTTCGCCCCGGTCGACCTGCCCACCGGCCTGCTCGCCCTGATCGCCGCGGTGGTCGTGTTCTTCCACCGCCGCCACCCGCGCGCCGTGGTCGCCGTCACGCTGCTCTGCACGATGCTGCTCGCCGTGGTCAGCCCCCGGCTCACCCCGACGCTGGCGACCCCGCTGCTGCTCGCGCTCTACTCCCTCGCCACCCGCACCGACCGCGCCACCGCGCTGCGCGCCTCCATCGTCACCGCCGTCCTGCTCAGCGGGATATCGCTGTTCCTCGGCCCCGGCGGCCCGCTCGGCGAGCGGCTCGGCGTCCTCGCCTGGGCCCTGCTGCCCGGCGCCCTCGGCGATTCCATCCGCAACCGCCGCGCCCACCTCGCCGCCATCGAGGAACGCGCCGAGCGCGCCGAACGCACCCGCGAGGAGGAGGCCCGCCGCCGGGTCGCCGACGAGCGGATCCGGATCGCCCGCGACCTCCACGACGTCGTCGCCCACCACATCGCCCTCGCCAACGCCCAGGCCGGCATCGCCGTCCACCTCATGGACAGCCACCCGGTGCAGGCCCGCGAGGTGCTCAGCCACATCACCGACGCCACCGGCTCCGCCCTCCAGGAGCTGCGCGCCACCGTCGGCCTGCTGCGCCGCGCGGAGGAACCCGCCCCGCTCGAACCCGCCCCCGGCCTCGACCGGCTGCCCGAGCTGATCAACGCCTTCGAACGGGCCGGCCTGCCGGTGCGGCTCGCCGTCGAGGGGGAGGCCCGGCCGCTGTCGCCCGGCGTCGACCTCACCGCCTTCCGGATCGTCCAGGAGTCGCTGACCAACGTCGCCAAGCACGCCCACGGCGCCGACGCCGAGGTCACCCTCTCCTACAGCGGCAGCCGGGTCGCCGTCAGCGTCGCCAACAGCCGCCCGACCAGACCCGGGCGCCCCCGCACCGCCCTGCTGCCGCCGCCCGCCCCGGGCGAGAGCGGCTTCGGCCTGATCGGCATGCGCGAACGGGCCGGTGCCGTGGGCGGCCGCCTCACCGCCGACCGGCAGTCGGACGGCGGCTACCTGGTCACCGCCGAACTCCCGCTGCGCACCGGTGCCCGGGAGGACGTCGCGCCCCCGGCGGTGGACACCGCCCGGGCCGTGAGCACGCCCGGACCGGGCCACCCGGCCGGGCCCGCCGCCAGGGACCGGCCCGCCCACGCCTTCTGGCGCGACTGCACCGTCCGGCCCGTCCGCCCCACCGGCTCCGGCCACCCCACGGACTCCGACCGCCCCACCGGCCCCGTCGGCTCCCCCGACCGGGCCGCCCCCGCCGACCCGACCCGACCCGATCACGCCATCCGGAAGGACAAGGACCGCGCATGACCATCCGCGTGCTGCTCGCCGACGACCAGGCCCTGCTGCGTGGCGCCTTCCGGATGCTGATCGACGCCGAGGAGGACATGGAGGTGGTCGGCGAGGCCGCCGACGGTCGGGAGGCGGTGGAACTCGCCCGGGCCACCAAGCCCGACCTCGTGCTGATGGACATCCGGATGCCCGGCGCCGACGGCCTCGGCGCCACCGCCGAGATCTGCGCCGACGAGGAGCTCTCCGGCACCCGGGTGCTCATCCTCACCACCTTCGAGATAGACGAGTACGTGGCCCAGGCGCTGCGCGCGGGCGCCGGGGGCTTCCTCGGCAAGGGCGCCGACCCGAAGGAACTGCTCGCCGCCGTGCGCACCGTCGCGGCCGGCGAGGCCCTGCTCTCGCCCGCCGCCACCCGCGCCGTGATCGAGCAGTTCCTCGCCCAGCCCGACCCGGCCGCCGCCGCGTCCGCCGAGCGGCTGGCCGTGCTCACCGCCCGTGAGCGCGAGGTGATGTCGATGGCCGCCACCGGGCTCACCAACGAGGAGATCGCCGAGCGGATGTTCGTCAGCCCGTTCACCGTCCGGACCCATGTGCACCGGGCGATGTCCAAGCTGGACGCCCGGGACCGCGCCCAGCTCGTCGCGATCGCCTACCAGTCCGGGCTGGTCCCGCCCGGCCGCCCGGTCTGACGCGACGTCAATCCTCCGTCGCGGAAGCCGTTCAAGATCCGGTCCTGGCCGAAAACCGACTCCGAACTGGTGTATCAGCGAGTAGTCTTCCGATGACTCAGAATGAGGAGGATGTTCGTGGAAACCAAGGACACGGCCGGCGAGGTGCGGATTCTCCAGCCGTTGCCCGAGCGCACGGGGGGCGGGTCGCAGGCGTTCGAGCTGCGGCTCGCACGTCTGCTCCGCGTGCTCGGGGCCGAGGTCGCGACGGGGGCGGACTACGCCGGTGCGGCCCGATGGGAGGTCCACAAGGCGCTCACCGGCCGGTCCGAGCTGCCCGAGGAGTACTTCGAGCCGCTGTTGGAGGCGGCGGTCCACGACCCCAACCCGAGCTTCAACCGCCGCTTCGTCGAGCCCGCCCTGATCGCCTTCGGCCAGCGCCGGGTCCGGCTGGCCCTGCTCGACTACCTGCGGACCGGCACCAACCCGGAGCGGGCGGGCGCCGCCCGGGCCTGGTACTGGACGGCGCTGACGGTCCGCGGTGGCCGGCACGCGACCGCCGACGAGGGCGCCACGGTCCGCGACAGCTGGAACCGGGCCGCACTGCGGGAGTTCGTCGGCAACGAGGACCTGGACGTCCGCCGCTGCATCCTGCCCGGCCTGCCCCTGGTGCCGCGCGCCTACCCGGCCGACCTGCACACCCTGGTGGAGGCGGCGGTCACCATCGCCCGCTCCCACCCCGACGAGTACATCCGCCACCGCGCCGAGGTCCAGACCGCCCTCTGACCCTCCGGCCCTCTGCCCCGCCCGCTCCGGGTGCGCGCGGACCGACACGCGCCCCCGGAGCGCCGGCGCCCCCGGCCCGGGGCCGGTCAGCCGGTCTTGACGGTGATGTCGCCGATGTCCGTGCCCAGGTCCAGCTTGTACTTGCCGTTGGGGTCGTTCTGGACGCCGATGTGCTTCTCGCCGATGTCCGTCCCGGCGCTCACGTGGTAGGAGCCGGCGGGGACGGTGACGTGGATCTCGCCGTTGGAGGTGCTGGCCTTGATGTCCTGGGCCTTGCCGGGGGTGAGGTTGATCCCGCCGTTGTCGGTCTTGGCCTGGATCCGGTCGCCCTTGAGCGAAGTTCCCTTGATCTCACCGTTGTTGGTGCGCACGTCGACCGAGCCGGCGGCCTGGTCGACGGAGATGTCCCCGGCGTCGGTGTGGACGGAGACCTCGCCGATCTGGGAGAGGTGGATCCCGCCGGCGGAGGTGCCGCCGCTGACCGGCAGTCCGGCGGGCAGCTCGACGGTGTAGTCCACCGAGCAGTTGTGCCCGCAGCCGCCGAGGACCAGCACCCCGCCGTCGACCCGGGTGCTCGTGCCGGGCTTGCCGCTGTGGTACGTGATCTTCCGGTGGACGGAGACGCCCCCGGTGCCGGTCCTGCCGTGGACGGTGACGTCCCCGGAGGAGTTGTCGAGCTTGACCGCGGTGACCTTGTCGGACACGGTCGCGTCGTCGCTGAACGAGGTGCCGACCGGATCGCAGGCGGTGAGCACCGCGGTGGCGAGCCCGGCGGCCAGGGCGACCCCGGCGTAGCGGTAGGTGAGTCGGTGGACGTGGCGGCGGTCGTGGACCATGGTGGTTCCCCCCAAGTCATGCGCGTGCGTGGCGTGCTGACCCCGTGCGACCGCCCCGCTCCGGAGCCGTCCCGACGACAGTAGCCGGGGCCCCGGGGCCGGGGCGGTGGCAAAAACCCCCCAATCGGCACTCCGGCCAGCACCACCCCGTTCCACCGCACCGCATGTGACGTCGGGTCAGGTCTTGCGCGCCACCGCGCCGTACATGCCCACCCGCTCCGCGCCCGGGGCCGGTTCCCCCTCCGGCCGCCAGAGCGGAACGGTGACCACCCCGGGCTCCAGCAGCTCCAGCCCGTCGAAGAACTCCCGCACCTGCTCCCGGCTCCGCCCGACCAGCGGCGCGGTCGCCTTGTCGTACACGCCGGTGACCCGGTCCCGCACGGCGGCGGGGATGAAGTCGGCCGTGCCGTGCGAGAGCACCAGGTGGCTGCCGGACGGCAGGGCGGCGAGCAGCGTGGCCACCGCCCGGTACGGCTCGTCCTCGTCGCGCAGGAAGTGCAGCACGGCGGCGAGCACCAGCCCGACCGGCCGGGAGAAGTCGAGCAGCCCCTCGGCCCGGACGGCCTCCAGCACCGCCGCCGGCTCCCGCAGGTCGGCCCGCAGCACGGTGGTGCGTCCGGGCCCGGAGCCCGCCATCAGCGCGCGGGCGTGGCTGAGCACGATCGGGTCGTTGTCGACGTAGACGACCCGGGCGGCCGGGTCCACGGCCCGGGCGATCTCGTGGGTGTTGCCGGCGGTGGGGATGCCGGTGCCGACGTCGAGGAACTGGTCGACGCCCAGCCCGGCGACGCAGCGCACCGCGCGGGTCAGGAAGCCCCGGTTGGCCCGGGCGGTGGAGCGGAACTCCGGGTTGGCGGCGAGCGCCTTCTCGGCGGCGGCGCGGTCGGCGGGGAAGTTGTCCTTGCCGCCCAGGTAGTAGTCGTACATCCGGGCCGGGTGGGGCGTGTCGGGCCGCAGGTCGGCCGGTATCCGGGGGTCGCCGGACTCCCACATGCTCGTGTACCCCATGCCTGCCGCCCCTCTGGCCGTCCCGGCCGGGGCGCTCCCCGGGCGGGCTGTTCCCGAACGTCGGCGGACAGCCTAAAGCCCAGGTCAGTGCCCTGGTGGCGGTTGGCCGGCTCGCCCCCGTATGTCCCTTTCGTGGTGCCCCGGCGGCGGTCCCGGCGGAGGATGGGAACTCCGGGGGCCGGCGGCAGGGGCCGACGGCAGTGGCAGCGCGTGACACGGGAGGTCCGGGTCCATGGGAATCGCTATGGCAGACATCCGCGAGTGGCGGGGCCAGGACGTGGTCGACGAGAACGGCAAGCGGATCGGCACGCTGGAGTCGGTCTACGTCGAGACGTCCACCGACGAGCCGTTCTTCGCCACCGTCACGATCGGCGTGATGGCCAAGCGCCGCCTGGCCTTCGTCCCGCTGGAGGGGGCGGTGGCCGGTCCGGCCTACCTGCGGGTGGCGCACCCGCGGAGCAAGGTCAAGGACGCCCCGGCGATCGGCACCGACGACATCCTGCCCGCCACCGACGAGCCCGAGGTGTTCGCCTACTACGAGCTGCCGTACGCGACGGGCGCCGCGGGCGAGCGGCGGCTGGCCCGGCGCTGATCCCGCCGCCCGCTGCGGGACGATCTTCGTCCGGTCGGGAATGAATACCCCACCGGGTACACTTGTCCATCGACAGTCGAGGTGAAAGGCGGCCCGGACATGCAGGTGGACGAGGAGGCGGTCGGCGCGGTCCTGAACCGACTGCGTCGGGCCCAGGGCCAGTTGGCCGGGGTGATCGCGATGATCGAGGCGGGGCGGGACTGCAAGGACGTGGTCACCCAGCTCGCCGCCGTCTCGCGCGCCCTGGACCGGGCCGGGTTCAAGATCGTGGCGAGCGGGATGCGCCAGTGCATGGCCGCCGCCGACGAGGACGGCGCGCCGATGAGCGAGGCCGAACTGGAGAAGCTCTTCCTCGCCCTGGCCTGATCGCCCGAGCCCGAGCCCGAGCCCCGGCCCTGGCCCGCGGCCCCGCCCACGAGGCCGCACCGCGAGCCCGCCCCCGAGGGCCGCGACGGATCGCCCGTCGTGGCCCTCCGCGCATGTCCGGAGCCGGTCGCGCCACGGAGTTCCCGAACCGCCCGATGCCCCGTCACGCGCCGTTCACGTCCCGGTCGCTGACCTTCGGATGAATGAGCCCGCCCCTAGTTGTACAGCCAACTGCGGGCATCCTCCCTCCCAGCCTCCGTGACCAGCCGCGTGCGGCCCCGGCGCCGTCCCCCGGCGGACCGGGCCCGTCGGCGGCGGACAGGACAACCGTGGCCGCAGGCAGCGCCCTGACCCCGACCTCATCCGGCAGCCCCGCCGAAGGCGACCGGCTCACCTTCCACTGGACCACCGATGCCCCCGACGCCAAGAACTGGGTCGGCATCTACGACGGCAGCCGCCAGCCCGGCACCGGCTCCTCGCTGCTCTGGAAGTACACCCCCGGCACCTCCGGCGACGTCCAGCTCGACACCTCCGCGCTGACCGGCGGCCCGTACACCGCCTACCTGCTGGCCAAGGACGGTTACGGCATCCTGGCCCGGACCGCCCCGTTCAGCTTCCGCCCCAAGCCCCCGGTGGTCCGCCCGCACGCCGTCGTCGACTCCTTCACCGCCACCCCGGTCGCCCCCGGCGCGGCCGTGCGGATCCGGCTCGGCGGCCTCTGGTCCCGCCCGGCGGGCAACGCCCCCGGCTCGGCCGCCTACCGCAAGCTCGGCGGCGCGGCCTGGGCCTCGGTCGCCGCCGACGGCACGATCACCGGCACGGCGCCCGCCGCCGCCCGCAACCCCGAGCTGGTCGTGGTCGGCGTCAAGGACAGCACCGGCGCCACCGACACCGTCACCGTGCTCGTCCCCGTCGTGGACCAGGCCGCCCCGCCGCGGCTCAAGGCCGCCAGCTGGAACCTGCACGACGCCGGCAACGGCTGCACCGACGCGCTGGAGAAGCAGCTGCGCGTCGTCCTCGCCCAGGGGCTGGACGTGCTCGCCCTCCAGGAGACGGCCGGCGAGCGGGCGAAGACCCTGGCCGACGCCCTCGGCTGGTACTCCCTCCAGAGCCCGGGCAGCGTCGGCATCCTCAGCCGCTACCCGCTCACCGAACCGACCGCGGCCACCGCCGAGTTGCCCGCCGTCGCGGCCACCGTCCAGCTGCCCGGCGGCCGCGCCGTCCGGTTCTGGGCCGCACACCTCGACGAGGCGGGCTACGGCCCGTACGCCGTGCAGGACGGTGCCACGGCCGCCCAGGTGCTGGCTGCCGAGAACGCCTCGCTGCGGCTCAAGCAGGCCAAGGCGCTGGCCGCCGCCGTGCGCGCGGACGCCGCCCGGCGCCTCCCGGTGGTGCTGGCCGGCGCGCTGTCCTCGCCCTCCCACCTGGACTGGACGGCCGCCACCGCCGCCGCCCACCAGGGCGTCGGCGCGCTCGCCTGGCCGGTCACCAAGGAACTCCAGGCCGCCGGGCTGACCGACACCTTCCGCGAGGAGAACCGCGACCCGGCCAAGGCCCCGGGCGCGACCTGGTCGCCCACCCGCAAGCGCCGCGGCGACCGCCCCGAGCCGCAGGACCGGATCGACGTCGTCCAGTACACCGGAGCGCTGAAACTGGTCGAGGCGCACACCCTGGTCGCCGACTGGCCCCAGCCGGAGCCGAACACCGCCGCCAACGAGTGGCCCTCCGACACCGCCGCCGCCGTCGCCACCTTCCAGCTCTGAGAGGCCAGTTCGTGATGTCCGAGCTCTCCCGCCGCACCTTCGTCGGCGCCTCCGCGGCCGTCGGCGCCACCGCCCTGACCGGCCTGGCCGCCACCCGGGCCGACGCCGCTCCGGCGGCCCCCGCCCCGGCCGCCGCGCCTGCCACCGCCCTGACCGGCACCGTGAAGGACGTCAAGCACGTCGTCGTCCTGATGCAGGAGAACCGCAGCTTCGACCACTACTTCGGCACCCTGAGCGGTGTCCGCGGCTTCGGCGACAAGCAGGCGCTCCAGTTCCCGGACGGCACCGACGTGTTCCGCCAGCCCGATGCCCGCCGCAGCGACGGCGGGGCGATGCTGCCGTACCGGATGGACACCTCGAAGTACAACGCGCAGAACGCCGGCGGCCTCGCCCACGACTGGGCGACCGGCCACCAGGCCATCAACAACGGCGCGATGAACAAGTGGATCGCCGCCAAGGGCGAGCGCACCATGGGCTACTTCACCCGGGAGGACATCCCCTTCCAGTACGCCCTGGCCGACGCTTTCACCCTCTGCGACGCCTACTTCACCTCGCTGGCCGGCCCCACCGACCCCAACCGGCTCTACCTGTGGACCGGCACCTCCGGCCCCGGCCGCGACGGCACCACCGGCCCCTGGATCGACAACACCCCGGTCACGGACAACCCCGTCGCCGACTGGACCACCTACGCGGAGCGCCTCCAGACGGCCGGCGTCAGCTGGCGGGTCTACCACAACCCCAGCAAGGACGACCGCACCGGCGACTACGACGACAACGCGCTCTCCTACTTCAAGCAGTTCCACAACTTCCCGCAGGACGACCCGCGTTACGTCAACGCGATGACCAAGTTCGACCCCACCGACTTCGACCGCCACTGCAAGGACGGCACCCTGCCGACCATCTCCTGGCTGGTCGCGCCGTACCTGTTCTCCGAGCACCCGGAGGCCGGCCCGGCCTACGGCGCGCACTGGGTCAACCAGGCGCTGCAGTCGCTGATGTCCAACCCCGAGGTCTGGCAGCACACCGTCTTCCTGGTCATGTACGACGAGAACGACGGCTACTTCGACCACGTCGTCCCACCCACCCCCGAGCCCGGCACCCCCGAGGAGTTCACCCAGGGCCGCGCCATCGGCCTCGGCAACCGCGTCCCGCTCTGGGTGGCGTCCCCCTGGTCGCGCGGCGGCTGGGTCAACTCCCAGGTGTTCGACCACACGTCGGTGCTGCGCTTCATGGAGGTGGTGACCGGCGTGGCCGAGCCCAACATCTCCGCCTGGCGCCGGGCCGTCTGCGGCGACCTCACCAGCTGCTTCGACTTCGCCGCCCCGGACACCTCGATCCCGAAGCTGCCGGACACCAACGCCCTGATGGCCAAGGCCGACGCGGGCACCAAGCTGCCCGGTGTCGCCCTCCCCGCCACCGGCGCCCAGGCGATGCCCGTCCAGGAGCGCGGCGAGCGCCCGCACCGCCCGCTGCCCTACCAGCCCTGGGCCGACGTCGCGGTGGACCGCAGGAGCGGCAAGGTCACCTGCACCATG
This sequence comes from Kitasatospora sp. NPDC059146, assembly GCF_042786665.1. Taxonomy (NCBI): domain Bacteria; kingdom Bacillati; phylum Actinomycetota; class Actinomycetes; order Kitasatosporales; family Streptomycetaceae; genus Kitasatospora; species Kitasatospora sp. NPDC059146. Next base: position 127,596 of record NZ_JBHZCY010000008.1, read on the forward strand.
AGCAACGACGGTTCGGTGGCCTTCCCGTACACCGTCTACCCGAACATCCTGCTCCCGTTCGCGGGCACCCCGTACACCGTCGCCCCCGGCGCCAACGCCACCTACGTCTGGGACGCGGCCGCCACCGACGGCCGTTACGACTTCACCGTGCACGGCCCGGACGGCTTCGTGCGCCGCTTCGCCGGGACGGTCGTCCGGGACGGGCAGGACGGCCAGAACGACATCGGCGTGCCGATCGTCACCGCCGACCTGCACGGCAGCCTCAGGCTCACCCTCCAGGTGGCCAACGACGGTCTGACGGACGTGGCGTTCACCGCCGCGCCCAACGACTTCGCGGGCAGCCCGCAGACCGTCTGGGTCAAGCCCGGCAAGCAGGTCGACCTGTCCTGGCCGCTGGACAAGCAGGGCCGTTACGACGTCGTGGTCACCGCCCACACCGGCCAGCGCTTCGTCCAGCGCTACGCGGGCTGGGTGCACTGACCCAGGGGCGTGCCGAGACCGGCCGGGGGCGCCGAACCGGTGACCCCCGGCCGTGGCTCGGCCGCGCTGTCGGAGCCCGCCGCTACCGTCGGGCCCATGCAGAAAATCACCACCTTCCTCTGGTTCGACGACCAGGCCGAAGCCGCCGCCGCCCTCTACACCTCGCTGTTCCCCGGCTCCGCGATCACCAAGGTCACCCGCTACGGCGAGGGCGCCCCCGTGCCGGCCGGCACGGTGATGACCGTCGAGTTCGAACTCGCCGGCCGGCCCTACACGGCGCTGAACGGCGGCCCGATGTTCCGTTTCACCGAGGCGATCTCGCTCCAGGTCGAGTGCGAGGACCAGCGGGAGGTCACGACCTCTGGACCAAGCTCACCGCCGACGGTGGCGAGCCGGGCCCGTGCGGCTGGCTCAAGGACCGCTACGGCCTCTCCTGGCAGATCACCCCGCGCATCCTGCTCGACCTGGTCGGCGGCGAGGACCGGGCCAAGGCCGACCGGGTGACGGCGGCCATGATGCGGATGGGGAAGATCGAGATCCAGCAGCTGCTCGACGCGGCCGGGGGCTGAGGCCGTGACCGCCTTCCGCCACCGCAGCACCGTCTACCTGCGCGCCACCCCGGAACGGGTCTGGCACGCGCTCACCAACGCCGACGAGTCCGGCCTCTACTGGGGCCACCGCAACGTCTCCACCTGGCTGCCCGGCGAGCCCTGGGAGCACCGGCGCACCGACGACTCCGGGATCGCCGACGTGATCGGCACCGTCGAGGTGGCGGACCGCCCGCACCGGCTGGTCACCACCTGGGGCGGACCGGAGGGCGAACGCCCCGGCGGGCCCTCCCGGGTCACCTTCGAGCTGCGGCACTGGCAGGACCTCACCCGGCTCACCGTCACCCACGAGGACCTCGCCGACGAGCCCGAGCGAGCGGACGCCGAACGGGGCTGGTCGGCGGTGCTGTCCAACCTCAAGACCTACCTGGAGACCGGCCACCCGCTGCCGCAGCAGCCCTGGCTGATGCCCTGACCTCCACCGTCCCCCGGCCTCCCGTCACCCGGATCAGCGCCCGGCCCCCGCCGCCGGGCGCTCCCGTTCCTCCCGCCGCCGGCCGCGGCGGGCGCGGCGCAGCCCGGTGAGGCGGGAGAACCGCTCCCGGCCGGCCAGCGACGCCCGGTCCAGCTCCTCCATCAGCCGCCGACTGCGGTGCTCCAGGTCCAGTTCGTCCAGGATCCGGTCGACCTCGGCCAGCATCGCGCCGTGCAACTGCCAGGCCTCCGGGTGCTGCTGGACCTTGCGCAGCAGGACCTGGGCGACGTTCTCCCGGCACGTCCAGGCCGCCGCCAGCTCGGCGGTCAGCCGTTCCTCCGCCTCCTCGGCGTTGCGGCTCACCTGGGTGGTGACCAGCACCGCGAAGCTGACCATCGCCCCGCCGACGTGCGCCAGCAGTTCCTCCAGCCCGACCGCGACCTCCGGCGGGAACAGCCGCTCCGACGGTCCGCGCCGCTTGGCCAGGTCGGTGACCGAGCGGGCCAGCACCCGGATCACCACCACGCAGATCTCCAGGGTGTCCAGCCCGGTGCGCAGCACCAGCCGGGAGAGCAGGCCCTCGCTGATCCGGGGGTTGAGGCGCAGGCTGTCCTCGGCCTGGCGCAGCGCCGCGTCCACGTCCGCGATCGCCTGGTCGAGCCGCCGGGCCTCGTGCAGCCGCTCGGCGGCCCGGGCCACCGGGGTGGGGCGGCCCAGCTGCTCGGAGATGTCGACCAGCAGCTGACGGGCCCGCCGGGCCAGGTCCTCGATCGACTCGCCGGCGGTGTCCACCCAGACCGGCGGGGCGAACAGCAGGTTGAACAGCAGGCCGACGGCCGCGCCGATCAGCGTCTCCAGCACCCGGTCCCAGGCCTGGGAGGTCAGTTTGGTGACGCCGAGGATCAGCATCGCGCTGATCGCGACCTCCTGGACGAACTCCTCGACCCGGACGTAGCGCCCGATCACCAGGGAGGCCAGGATGATCAGCCCGAGGCTCCACCAGGAGAGCCCGACCACGGCACTGAACCCGATCGCGATCAGCACCCCGACCACCACCGAGACCACCCGGCGGACGCTGGTCTTGAGCGTCGAGTAGACGGTGACCTGGACCACCAGCAGCGCGGTGAGCGGTGCCGTCAGCGGCGCGGGCTCGCTGCTGAGCCGGGTGGCCACCGCGTACGACAGGGTGGCGGCCACGGTGGCCCGCAGCGTCTGGACGGCGAACGGGTCCCGGGCGGCGCGGCGGACCAGGGTCGTCAGGGACTCCGGGAGAAGGGCCATGACGGCCTTGTTCCCCGCACCAGCCGCCCGCACCGCCCGCCGCGGCCGGGACTACTCGTTCAGGCCCCCTGGCCCTCGCGGTTGAAGCGCAGCTTCCAGGGCGCGAGCGCGGACTCCACCTGCACCCCGATGCTCATCTTGGAGGCGCCCTCGATCCGCTCCTCGAAGCGGATCGGCACCTCGCGGATGGCCAGTCCGTGCTGGACCGCCCGGTAGTTCATCTCGACCTGGAACGAGTACCCGTTGCTCTGCACGGTCGGCAGGTCGATGGCCCGCAGGGCGCTGGCCCGCCAGGCCTTGAAGCCCGCGGTGGCGTCCCGGACGCCCAGGCCGAGGATCGCGTTGACGTAGAAGTTGGCCCAGGCGGAGAGCGCCTTGCGGTGCCAGGGCCACTCCGCGGCGGTCGAGCCGCCGGGCACGTAGCGGGAGCCGAGCACCACGGCGGTGCCCTGGTCGGCGAGCAGGGTGCCCACCATCGCGGGTATCGCGGACGCCGGGTGCGAGAGGTCGGCGTCCATCTGGACCACGACGTCGGCGCCCTCGTCCAGCGCCCGGGCCATCCCGGCCAGGTAGGCGCGGCCGAGGCCGTCCTTCTCGGTGCGGTGCAGCACGCCGACGGTGCCCGCGGAGTCGGCGGCGAGCTTGTCGGCGATCTCGCCGGTGCCGTCGGGGGAGTTGTCGTCGACCACCAGCAGGTGCAGGTTCGGCACCGCGAGGTCCGTGAGGAGCCCGGCGAGGACCGGAAGGTTCTCCCGCTCGTTGTACGTGGGGACGACGACAACGACCTTCGGGGAGGCCTCGACCATGTTCTGTTTCCCTCGTGCCCTCGCCGGCCGGCACCCCGTGCCGCACCGGTCGGTTGTCCTGGACGACCTTCGCTGCTGTCAGATCGTGCGAGTGTAGCCGGGGCGACGGCCCCTTCTCGCCCGGGGGCGGCGGGGCGGAGTCCCGGGCCCGGGGCCGTGGGCCGGTTCGATCACGATGGACCGCGGGGCAGGTCCTACGCCGTGCCGTAGACGGTGGCGAGGTTGTCGCGGGCGGGGTGGGTGCGGCCGGCCGGACCGGCGGCGAAGAGGCGCAGGACGTTCTCGGTGACCTTGCGGACCACGTCCCCGGCGTGGGCGTCGATGCCGTGCACGCCGCTGCCGTGGGCGTCCAGGGCCTCCACCCAGCGCATCGTGCCGGTGGCGAAGACGCCCGCGCCGCTGGGCACGGTGTAGTAGGCGGTGTCGGAGTGGGAGCGCCGGCCCTCGCAGACCACGGGGGAGTGGGCGATCACCTCGATCGGGCGCGGGGTGGGGAAGGCGGTGTCGACCCGGTCGTACTCGACGCCGACCAGGTGCGGGAAGGACTCCCCGGCCGTCACGCCCGTCCCCTCGAAGGCCCAGTGCTCCGGCGATGTGACCACGTACGGGGCGTCCACCGGGTAGCCGTCGTAGATCACGCCGAGCAGCGAGCTCTCCGGGTCGGCGCCCGGGCCGGTGCGGAAGTCGGTGGTCGCCGGGGCGCCCGCCTGGTGGCCCGGGTCCTGCGCCCAGGCGTCCTTGTAGCAGACCACGGTGCGGTCCGGCCCGAGCTCGCCGGGCTCGAAGCGGACCCGGCGGAAGCAGCAGTTGGCGCCCAGGATCACCAGGTTCGTCCCGGCGTCGCGGGCCGCCGTCACGTGGGCGCGCTGCTCGGGGGACCAGTACTCGTCGTGGCCCAGCGAGAGCAGGGCGCTGGCACCGTGCAGCAGGCCCGGCTCGCGGGCCACGTCGATCCCGGTGGTGTACGCCAGCGGCAGCCCGAGCCGCTCGGCCAGGGCGATCAGCGGCGCCTCGTAGACCAGGAAGCGCCCGGCGCCGTGGTCGTAGTCGTGCGGCCGGTCGAGGACGACCCGCAGCGAGCGGGTGGCCAGGGTGCCGGTCGGGCCGTTGTAGAGGCTGTAGCCGCCCCACTCGTTGTAGGCCTGCCAGGTCGCCGGGGCGCCCATCACCACGGTTCTTCCGGCGGTGGTCGCGGAGCGGACGGTGAGCGGGACGTAGCTGCGGCCGGAGCCGTCCTCGGCGTCCAGCCGCAGCAGGTAGGCGCCCTCGGGCCAGCCGGCGGTGTCCACGGCGAGGGTGCGCTGCCAACCGGTCAGCACGGTGCGGGTGGCCGGGTCGACGTGCGGGGCGGCCTGCTTGGCGCCGGGGACGTGCGCCCGGCGCCAGACCAGCCGGCCCCGGGCACCGCCGTACCAGCCCATCCGGTACGCGGAGATGGTGAAGGCGGCGGCCGCGGTGGAGACGTGCAGGCCGAAGCTCTCGCCGGGCAGCACGCTGACCCGGTCGGCGAAGCCCTCGACGGCGCTGGGCGCGCCGGGGTCGGTGATCTGCCAGTCGGCGTTGCCGGGCAGGGACTGCTCGTCCGGGGCGGCGTCCTCGGGCCCGGGGTGCCGGGCGCCGGAGGGGTCCGCCGGGCCGGGGGTGCCCGGGGCGTCGGGCGTGGGGTGCGCGGCGGCGTCGGAGCGCTGGGTGCCGCAGGAGGTGACGGCGGCCGCCATCAGGCCCAGGCCGAGGATCCTCCGCCGAGTCGGTTCCGTCACCGCTGTCTCCCTGCCGTCCGTCGCCGTACCCCTGGGCGCGCGGGCTCCGTGGGTCAACCGGATGGGTCAATCCATTGAGTCAACGCGCGCGGACATGTCTACCCCGTTCGAGGAGGCACCGGACACCGCCGCGCCGCTGGCGCCGGGCACGGCCGGGGGTCGGCCGTAGGCCGGCAGGGCCGTCCGGGCGCACCCCGGCGTGTTGGGCCGCGCGGCTGCCCGGCCGCTCCGCCCCGGTCCCCTAGCCTGGCCCGGGCCCGCCGTCCGGCGGCCTTGGGGGTCCGGAACCGTGCGGCGGCCGGCCGAAGTCGTGGACAGGGGTGTACGTGGTCTCCTCGGGTTCGGTCGAACCGGGAACGGCGCCTTCGACGCGGGGCACGAGGTTCCGGGCGTGGATGCTCGAAGGCCTCTCGGACATGGCCAAGCAGCACCCCGGCCCGCACGTGGAGGCGCCCGCCGAGAAGGGCACGCGCTGGTGGCGGGTGATGTGCCTGACCGGCCTGGACTACTTCTCCACCCTCGGCTACCAACCCGGCATCGCCGCCCTCGCGGCCGGCCTGCTGTCACCGATCGCCACCGTCGTCCTGGTGCTGGTCACCCTGTTCGGCGCCCTGCCGGTCTACCGGAGGGTCGCCGCCGAGAGCCCGCACGGCCAGGGCTCGATCGCGATGCTGGAACGGCTGCTGTCGTTCTGGCAGGGCAAGCTCTTCGTGCTCACCCTGCTCGGCTTCGCCGCCACCGACTTCATGATCACCATCACCCTGTCGGCCGCCGACGCGACCGCCCACCTGATCGAGAACCCGCACCTGCACAGCGCCCTGTCCGGCAAGCAGGTGATGCTCACCCTGATCCTGGTGGCCCTGCTCGGCGCGGTCTTCCTCAAGGGGTTCAGCGAGGCCATCGGCCTGGCCGTCGTCCTGGTCGTCGTCTACCTCGCGCTCAACGTCGTGGTGGTGGCCAACGGCCTCTGGCACGTGTTCAAGGAACCGCACCTGTTCGGCGACTGGACCGACGCCCTCACCGCCGAGCACGGCAACGCCTTCGCGATGATCGGCGTCGCCCTCATCGTCTTCCCCAAGCTCGCCCTCGGTCTGTCCGGTTTCGAGACCGGCGTCGCCGTGATGCCGCTCATCGAGGGCGACCCGGACGACACCGAGGAGAAGCCCACCGGCCGCATCCGCGGCGCCCGGCACCTGCTCACCACCGCCGCCGTGATCATGAGCGCCTTCCTGATCTCCACCAGCATCATCACCACGCTGCTCATCCCCAAGGACGCCTTCAAGACCGGCGGCCCGGCCAACGGGCGGGCCCTCGCCTACCTCGCCCACGAGAACCTGGGCAGCACCTTCGGCAGCGTCTACGACCTGTCCACCATCGCCATCCTCTGGTTCGCCGGGGCCTCCGCCATGGCCGGACTGCTCAACCTGATGCCCCGCTACCTGCCCCGCTACGGCATGGCCCCGCACTGGGCCCGGGCGGTGCGGCCGACCGTCATCGTGCTGACCCTGATCGCCTTCCTGGTCACCTGGATCTTCGACGCCAACGTCGACTCCCAGGGCGGCGCCTACGCGACCGGCGTCCTGGTGCTGATCAGCTCCGCCGCGGTCGCCGTCACCATCGCCGCCCGCAAGGCCGGGGAGCGGCACTGGACCGTCACCTTCGCGGTGATCGCCGCCGTGTTCCTCTACACCACGGCCGTGAACATCGCCGAGCGCCCGGACGGCGTCAAGATCGGAGCCTGCTTCATCGCCGGCATCATGCTGGTGTCCTTCCTCTCCCGGCTCAAGCGCGCCTTCGAACTGCGCGTCACCGACGTGGTCCTGGACGACGTCGCCGAGCGGTTCGTCCGGGACTACACGTACCGCCCGCTGCGCCTGATCGCCAACGAGCCGAACAGCCGGGACCTCGCCGAGTACCGCGACAAGGTCCACCAGATCCGCCGGGACAACGACATCCCGCCGGAGGACGACCTGGTCTTCGTCGAGGTCACCGTGCTCGACCCGTCCGACTTCGAGGCCGAACTGACCGTCCGCGGCGAAGTGCTGCACGACCGCTACCGGGTGCTCTCGCTGCAGAGCTCCAGCGTCCCCAACGCGCTGGCCGCCCTGCTGCTCCAGGTGCGCGACCTGACCGGGCAGCAGCCGCACATCTACTTCGAGTGGACCGAGGGCAACCCCTTCGCCCAGTTCCTGCGGTTCTTCCTGTTCGGCCAGGGCGAGATCGCCCCGGTCACCCGCGAAGTCCTCCGCGAGGCCGAACCCGACCGCACCCGCCGCCCCGCCGTGCACGTGGGCTGAGCGGGGTTCAGGCCTCGTCGAACGGTTCGTCCGACCACCGCCACGACGCCCGGTCGCCACGTATGTGCAGCAGGAACTCGGCGACCGGGCCGCTCGGGGACGCCAGGGTGAGCGCACCGTCGATCCGGTCGTACGCCCGCTCGAAGGCCTCGTGGTCCTCGGCGTCGACGAAGGCGGCGGACTCGTCGAACCACGGCTTCACCTCGGCGAAGCCGGCCCGGGGGACGAATCGCCCGTCCAGCCAGGGGAAGTCGGCGCCGTCCACGACGATGTCGCCGAGCGGCGCTCCCTCGCGCAGCAGTTGCCAGCGGTCTCCGATGGGCATCGCGCGCCCCTCCCGTCCGGGCCCGTTCGGTGGGCCCGGACAGGAGTCTTGCAGCTGCCACTGACAATCCCGGCGCGGTGCCCGGTCAGCGGGAGGTGCGGTTCTTGGACCAGGCCGGGGCGACGAGGGCCACCAGGGCCACGGCGAAGCCGAGTTGGAGGATGTGACGGATCCAGTCGATGCCGGAGGTGTGGCGCACGCCGATCCAGCCGGAGACGGCGTTGCCGAGCCAGGCCCCGGCGGCGCCGAGGAGCATGGTCAGCCACCAGGGGATCGACTGCGGCCCGCGCAGGATCAGCTTGGCGAGTACGCCGAGCACGAAGCCGATGAGCAGAATCCACAGGAGCTGGAACATCGCGGTCCACCTTCCGGGCGCCGCCGGAATGGACCGGCGCGCCGTGTCGTCGAAGACGCGGTTCGTCCCATGATCACCCGGTTCCGCCGAACGGGCACGTCGGAGGGGAACCTCGCAGGTCCTGGCGCGGACCGGCCCGGACCCACGGGCGGGTGCCCCGGGCCGACAGGTGGGCGGCCGGAGGCCTCAGAGCGTCCGGACGTCCGCGACGGCCTCGCGGACGTCCGGGTGCGGGTCCTCGGCGAGGGGGTCCAGCAGTTCGGCGACGCCGGGTGTCGACCAGCCCTGGACCGCCCAGACCAGTTCGCGGCGGACGGTCGGGTCGGGGTGGGCGGCGAGTCGGGCGAGGCGGTCCACCGGGCCTCGGCGGCGCAGGCCGAACCAGTGCAGGGCGTCCCGCAGGGCGGCCGGATCGCCGGGGTCGCCCGCGGCCTCGATCCGGGCGAGCAGGACGGGGACGGGTGGTGGCGGCCCGTCCAGCGGGTGCGGGTGGCGTTCGCGCAGCCGTCGGCCGCCGTACTCGCCGCGGATCCGGCAGCCGAAGCAGGTGCAGGGGCGGGTGCCGTGGGCGCCGGGGAGGTAGCGCCAGCCGGCCACCTGCGGCACGGCGCGGATCCGGTGCACCTCGCGCGTGCCGATCGCCCTCGGTACGACCACCTCCCAGCCGCGCGGGTCGGGCTGGGCGGCGACCCGGGCGACCGCCTCGGCGGCGGTCAGCCACTGCTGGGCGTCCTTGGCGCGGTCGCGGTAGTGCCCGACCAGCACCTCCTGCGCGTCGTCCAGCCGGACGTGCACCGCGGACAGCGCGCCCTTCGGCCCGAACCGGGCGAGTTCGCGCAGCCACTGGTGGGTCAGGGTGTAGGAGGGCAGCACGGGGAAGCAGTACACCCCGCGCACCCCGCCCTGGCCCCGGCTGTCGGCCCGGATCCCGGCGCGGCGGATGCGCGGCGTGTTCGCCGCGGCCGTCAGGTGCACGAACATCGCCATGGGAGCGGATGCTAGCCGCCTGCGCGGCCCGGGCTCGACGGGTTTTCGGCCGACGGCGCGGTTCGTCGGGGGCCGGCGGGTTACGGGCGGGTGCGCCGGTCGATCAGGGCGGCCAGGCCGTCCAGGATGCGGGCCAGGCCGAAGTCCAGGGCCTGGTCGCGGCCGTCCGGGTCGGCCATCGCGGCGGCCACGGCGGGGTAGCGGTCGGCGTGCCGGTGGACCACCGTGCCGAGGGCGGCGAGGAGTTCGGCCTCGGGGGAGCCGTCCGGTCCCACCGCGCGGGCCTGTTCGGCGATGGTGCGCACGTGTCCGGCGAGCAGGACGGCGGCGTCCATCCGCTCGGCGCCGGTCAGCCCGTGGCCGTCGAGGGCGGCCACCACCCCTTCCAGCCAGGCGAGTTCCCGCGGGCCGGGGACGCGGGGGCCGAGGGTGGCGTCCAACAGCCACGGGTGCCGGGCGATGGCCTCGGACAAGTGACGCGCCCAGGCGGTGAGTTGCTCCCGCCAGTCCGGTGCGCCGACGACCCCGGGCGGCTCGCCGAAGGCCGACTCGACCATCAGCGCGACGAGTTCGGCCTTGCCGGGGACGTACCGGTAGAGCGACATCTTGGTGAAGTCCAGCAGCCCGGCCACCTTCTGCATGGAGACGGCGCCCAGTCCTTCGGCGTCCGCGACCTCGACGCCCGCGGTGGCGATCCGCTCCAGGCTGAGGGCCGGCTTCGGCCCGCGGGTCGGCCGTGCGGGCTGTTCCCAGAGCAGCCGGACCGTGTCGTTCGCCGCCTCGCCCATCGCCTGCTCCCGTCCCGGGGGTTGCCCGTCCGCGCCAACTGTGTCTACCGTACACAGCAATGAACTGTGTCTCATGGACACAGTTGTCGGATCCTCGAACGGAGTGGTTCCCGTGAGTGCTTCCGCGCGCACCAGCGTGCTGATCTCGGGCGCGAGCATCGCCGGCCCCGCCCTGGCCCACTGGCTGGGCCGGTACGGCTTCGACGTCACCGTGGTCGAACTCGCCCCGGCGCTGCGCGGCGGCGGGCAGAACGTCGACTTCCGCGGGCACACCCACCTCGGCGTGCTGGAGCGCATGGGCGTGCTGGAGGAACTGCGCGCCCTGGACACCGGCGGCAGCCCGATCACCTTCGTCGACCAGGACGGGCGCCGACTCCTGCACCTGCCCGCCGAGTTCGCGGGCGGCGAGCTGGAGATCCCGCGCGGAGAACTGGCCCAGCTGCTGCACCGGCACAGCGGAGCCCGCGCCGAGTACGTCTTCGGTGACTCCGTCGAGGCCCTGGAGCAGACGGCGGCCGGGGTGCGGGTCGCCTTCCGGCGGGCCGCGCCGCGCGAGTTCGACCTGGTGATCGGTGCCGACGGGCTGCACTCCACCGTCCGGCGGCTCGCCTTCGGGCCCGAGCAGCGGTTCGTCCGTCACCTCGGCTACTACGCGGCGACCTGGCAGCTGCCCGCCGGTGGCGCGCTGCCGGCCGGTGGGACGGCCCTGAACGTCCCCGGCCGGCTGATGTCCGTCGGCGCCGACCCGCGCGACCCGGACCGGGCGGGCGCCTTCTGCCTGTTCGCCTCGCCCGAACTGCGCTACGACCGCCACGACACCCGACAGCAGAAGGACCTGGTCCGCACCGCCTTCGCCGGCCTCGGCTGGAAGGTCCCGGAACTGCTGCGGAGCCTGGACGAGGCGCCCGAGCCGTACTTCGACTCGATCAGCCGCGCCGACGTCCCCGCCTGGTCCACCGGCCGGATCGCCCTGCTCGGCGACGCCGCCTGCGGGGCCACCATCGGCGGGATGGGCACCGGCACGGCGGTGGTGGCCGCGTACGTCCTGGCGGGCGAGCTGGCGCTGGCCCGCGGCGACCACCGGGCCGCCTTCGCCCGGTACGAGGGGCTGCTGCGCGACTACGCCCGGGGCTGCCAGAAGGGTGGGGACCGGACCGGCCCGTTCCTGGCGCCGCGCACCGCGGCCGGACTGCGGCTGCGCAACGGGCTGCTCAACCGGCGGTGGGTGCTGAACCGGATGCTGGAGCTGGGCAAGCAGGTGTCGAGCGTCGAACTGCCTGACTACGGGGCGCTGTTGGCGGGGCGGTTCAGTGCGGCGGGGTGATCCGGTTGCCGTTGTCGAGCAGTGCCTCGACCTGGACGGTGCCGCGGGCGGGCCGTTCGACCGCGAGGGTGTGGTCCGGGGCCGGCCGGTCGGCCGACCAGTCCGGGCCCTTGACGGTCAGCCGGGTGACCCGCCGGCTGCCCGCCGCGAGCAGGTAGTCCGCGCCCTGCGGGGAGTGCCACCACGCCCAGGCGACGGTGTCCTGCTCGAACCGGCTGCACCCGCGGCCCGGCCCGCCGCCGGTGCGCTGCGGGCCCCGGGCGGTCGGCAGCAGCACGGCGGTGGCGGCGCTGCCCTCGCCCGTCCAGCGGTCGGCGCGCAGGCAGTACCAGGCGGCCGCGCCGGCGTTCTGCGGCAGCGGCTGCACCGCGAAGGCCCACAGGTTGAGCTGCTTGACGCCCGGGGTGCCGTCCGGCACGGCGCAGCCGGCCCGTGCCCAGGCCACCAGGGCGTCCTGGCCGGTGGACTCGCGCGGCGGGCGGGCGGGCTGGGTGCGGTCCGGCGGCGGGGTGTAGGTGAGGTGGGCCGGGACGAGGCCGCCGAGGTCGGCCAGCAGGAAGGCGTGCTTCTCGGCGATCACCGAGGAGGAGCGCAGCTGGAGCACGGTGGCACCCCGGCAGTCCGCGAGCCCGCCGCCCGGTGCGGCCGGGGTGACCCCGTCGGGGTGGTCCAGCGGGCGGGCGGCGGTGTCGGGCTGGTCGATCCGGCGGGTCTCGGCGGTGTCCACCCAGGGCGCCAGCAGGTAGCGCAGGGCGGTGCCCCGGCGGCTCAGCACCACCGCGCCCGCCGTGGTCACGTCGGAGTCGTCGGCCCGTGCCAGGTCGAGCCCGCCGTCGTGCCCGTCGGTCCAGCGGGCGATCCGGCGGCCGTCGTACAGCACGGCCACGCCGGTGCCGTCGACCGTCCCGGCGTACAGCAGCTGCGGCGGGGTGTCGGGCGGTGCGGTGTCCGTACCCGGCTCGGCCCGGGTCTGCGGGCCCGGCTGGGCCCAGGCGGCCAGGGCCCGGCCGAGCAGGGCCGCGTCCGCGCGCCGGTCGCCGCGGGCGGGCCAGGCGGTGAAGTCGATCCGCGCGGTGTGCTGCCAGGCGTCCGGGCCGACCCGGACCAGCCGGGCCGGGTCGGTGACGGCGCCCGGGGGCCGCAGGGCCGACCGCGGGGCACTGCTCGCCGGGGCGGAGCCGCCGCCCAGCACCGCGGCCGTCGTGGTCAGCCCGAGCACCCCGACCGCCAGCGCGGCGGTGAGCGTACGGCGGCGGCGCAGCAGGTCGGTGGGCTGGACCCGGACGGCGCACGGGTCGAAGGCGAGCGGCTCGTCCTCGGGTCCGGCCGGGACCTCGGCGGCCGCCGCGAGTGCCTCGGTGGGCCGCTCCACTCCGGCGGCGCGCAGCACCTCCAGCGCCTCCGGGCCGTCCAGCCCCTCGACCACGTGCAGGGCGAAGGCGGCCCGGGCCGGGGCGTCCAGGGCGGCGAGCGCGTGGTCCAGTGCCGCGTCCCGCTCGCCGCCGTGCGGGGTGAACAGCCGCAGGCCCCAGACCCGGGGTGCCAGCAGCCGCGCGGCCGGGCGCGGGCGCAGGGCGGTGCGCAGCACCCGTAGGCGCAGCGCTGCGTACACCGGGTCGGGGTCGGTGCCGGGGTCGGTGCCGGTGGTCGTCGGCGCGCGGCCGGCCGGATCGGTGGAGGCGGGAGTCGGGGGAGGGGTGGAGGCAGGGGCAGGGGCGGTGCGGCGGGTCCAGCGGAACGGCAGGGCGCGCTGGACGGCCGCGTGCGCGGCGAGCACCCGGCTGTGCCGGTCCCGGTCGGCGGGCAGGGCCAGGTAGGCGAGCCGGACCAGCCTGCGGTAGTGGTGCACCAGCGCGGCCTCGGCCTCCGCCACCGGTCGCGCCGGGACGCCCCGGGGCGCCGGTTCCGCGCCCACCGTCCGTGCTGCCAACGGGCCCTCCCGGTGCCGATCGCTGTCGTGGTGGACGGTCCAACGAGTCGATCATGTGATGGTTGCGCCGTTCGGGGTGTGCGGCGGGCTGCCGCGCGCCGTCGGACGCGTCGGGTCGTCGGCCCGGGCGGGCGCGGCGGCCTCCGGGGGCACAGAGGCTCCGGGCGGGGAGCCCCGGGTGTGCCGGCCCCGGGTGCGGTGGCCGGGCAGTCTCCCGTGTCGGAGGTGTGTTCGCAGGTCAGGGCCCTTGGTCCCACCCGTTCGGCCCCTTGGCCCCTGGCGCTCCGCCCGGCCGGGGGCCATGCTGCCGGTACCGGCCGGGACGATCCGCGCCCGATCGGACCAGCATCGTTGGACGAGGTGAACCGGCGTGCGGCACGCCACCGTCGAATCTGTGATGACCAGCCCCGTGGTCCGGATCGCGCCCGAGACCGGCTTCCGGGAGATCGTCGCGCTGCTGACCGAGTACGACATCACCGGGGTGCCGGTGGTGGACCCGGACGGTCGGCCGCTGGGTGTGGTGTCGGAGGCGGATCTGCTGCGCACGCTGGCGGCGCAGGAGGACCCGGGCAGCCTGCTGCCCGCGCCCGAGTCGGCGAAGGCCGGGCCGGGCGGCGAGGTCACGGCGGCGGAGCTGATGACGGCGCAGCCCGTCTGCACCACGCCCGGCACCAGCGTGGTCGCGGCGGCCCGGCAGATGAGCCGGCACGGGCTCAAGCGGCTGCCGGTGCTGGACGAGGAGGGGCGGGTCGTCGGCATGGTGAGCCGCGGCGACCTGCTGCGGGTGTTCCTGCGCGAGGACCGGGTGATCCGGCGGGAGATCGTCGAGGAGGTGCTCGGGCGGATCGACGGGGTGAGCCCGGCGGAGATCGGGGTGGAGGTCGACCAGGGGCGGGTGGTGCTCAGCGGCAGCGTGCCCGAGGCGCACCTGGTGCCGATCGTGCTGAACCTCTGCCGCTCGGTGGACGGGGTGGTCTCGGTGACCGACCGGCTCCGGGCCGGGGGCGCCACTGCGTCGGTCGGCTGATCGGCGGGGCCCGCTCGGCCGCGGCGGCCCGGTCAGGAGCCGGACGATTTGCTTCGCATACTGCGGAGGGTATCGGGTAACTCACTCTGTGTGCCCGGCGGTTCGGACTGCCGGGGCGACGGAGCACTCGGGAGGCGGCCGTGGCGGTCGTGTTCGACGCGGACTTCACTTCGACCGGGCAGTGGGTCGCCGGGCGCAGCAGCGCATACCCCCGGATGGGGCCGACCAACCGGAGCGACCACAAGCTCGACTACCTGAGTCACGACTACTGCCCGGGTGGGCAGTTCACCGCCGTGCGGCGGCGCACCGGCGGGCTGTGGACGTGCAACCTGCTGACCACCGAGGGCAGTCCGGAGGGCTTCCAGGTCCGCACCGGGGACGTCCTGTCGGCGCAGGTGACGCTGCCCGTCCAGTTGGGCGCCTGGCCGGCGATCTGGACCTGGCGGGACGGCGGCAACGAGGTCGACCTCTTCGAGTACCACCCGGACAACCCGGACCTGCTGGAGATCTCCAACCACGTGCGCGGCGGCTTCCGTTACTGGCACGGCGGCGGCGTCGGGGTCGGCCCGGGGGCGAGCATCGGCCTGCGGGTGGTGCTCGGCGCGAACTCGGTGGACTGGTACGTCGAGGAGGAGCTGGTCTACGCGGACCTGCACGGGGTCGGGGCCGGCTGGCACGCCTACCTGATCGTCAACATGTCGGTGTCGGACGGGACGTACCACGCCCGGCCGCCGTTCGACGGGCCGAACCGGCTGAGCTGGGTCTGCGAGAGCCTGACGGTGGAACGCTGAGCGGCCCGGCGGGCCCGGGCCGTCGGGAGTGCTCGCGCTGTCGGGGGCGCTCGCGCCGTCCCGTGCGCCTGGGGCGTCCGCCGCGCCGCCGTTACGGCGCGAAGGTGGCGGTGATCGGGCCGCCCGGTCCGAAGCGGTGGAACCAGACCGCCCGGCGGTGGGTGCCGATGTGTGCCGGGTCGGTGACGTAGAGGTCGTCACGCGGGGCGCGTTCGTTGCCGGGGGCCAGGGCGGCGTCCACGGCCCGGTCGGCGAGCGCGCGGAGCAGGGCGGCGGCGGTGGCCTCGGCCGCGGTGGGGGCGATCGCCAGGGCGGCGAGCTCGGTCCAGAGCGCGGTGGCGACGTAGGAGATCGGCGAGTGGTTGAGCGCCGGGTGGGGATGCCCGTCGGTGGTGCGGCGGAGCAGCCCGGCCGCGACCAGTTGCTCGGGGGAGCGGCGGTCGTCGGGCGGATGGTGGTTCATGGACGGAAACGCTACCCCGGTGCGCGGGGCCGGTTCCGCAGGAACGTTTTCTCAGGCTTTCTTCACGACGCTTTGACCCGTCGCGGGCGCACGATGGTGGTAAGGCGCTGGTCACCCCGGGCAGCGCGGCAGTTCAGGCCGTACGACGCCCCGGTGGTCACGGCGTCGATCACCTCGGCGGGCCCGCAGGGTCGGAGGAGGAGGACCTGATGAGGCACTGGCATTGGCACGGCTACGGGCCCGGCCACGGTCCGGGCGGCTGGGGCATCGCCCTGATGGCGATCGTCTCGCTGCTCGTCCTGGCGGTGCTGGTGCTCCTGGCCGTCGCCCTGTTCCGCTACGTCTCGCGCTCGCGGCAGCCGGTCCCGCACGGACCGGGCGGCGCGGGGGTCACGGGTGCCGGTCCCGGTGGACCGCACGGCTGGGGGCACGGCCCGACCCCGGAGCAGGTGCTCGCGGAGCGCTTCGCGCGGGGCGAGATCGACGCGGAGGAGTACCGGCACCGATGGGAGACGCTGCGTTCGCCGGGTGGCCCCGGTGGGCCGGGCGGCACGAACGGCCCGGTCGGGCCTCCCGGCAGCTGACCGGGTGCGAGATCGGGGCACTGGACCGGGTGTCACCGCGTGGCGACGCGGCTGACGTAGAGTCGGGCGC
>NZ_JBHZCY010000009.1:0-55973 GCF_042786665.1 Kitasatospora sp. NPDC059146
CGGACGAGGCCGACAGATCCGGTTGAGGACCCGAGGTCAGTCAGAGGTTGAGTCAGACCTGCCCGGGAACCGCTCATGAACATCCTCACTGTCAGTGGTGGCCGTGGCCGCTGGTGATCTCCTCGTGCTCCTCGACGGTGGGCTTGGCGATCTGGCTGCCCTCGCCGTAGAAGCCGCGGGACAGCTTGGCCCGGGTGCGGGTCCACAGGCCGGCCCGGCGGGCCACGCCGTTCTCGTCCACCTCCGGCGCCAGCTCGACCGGCTCGGGCTGCTCGTGCGAGGTGAGGGTGTACAGCCGGCCCTGCGGCAGCGGCGCGTGCACCTCGACGAACTCGCCGTGCTGCAGCCGGTTGATCACGCCGGTCTCCCGGCCGTGCAGCACCTTCTCCTTGTCCCGCCGCTGCAGGCCCAGGCACCAGCGCTTGGTGATCACGAACAGCGCCACCGGCAGGGCGAAGAAGCCGATCCGCACGGCGTAGGTGATCGCGTTGATCGACAGGTGGAAGTGGGTCGCCAGCAGGTCGTTGCCGCCGCCGGCCAGCAGGATCAGGTAGAGGCCCATCCAGGCCACGCCGAACGCGGTGCGGACCGGGTGGTTGCGCGGGCGGTCGGCGATGTGGTGCTCGCCGCGGTCCCCGGTGACCCAGGCCTCCAGGAACGGCCAGCACCAGATGGCCAGCAGCACGGTCGGGAAGACCATCAGCGGGATGAACACCCCGAGGTTCAGGGTGTGGCCGCCCCAGACGCTGATCTCCCAGCCCGGCATCACCCGGATCAGGCCCTCGGAGAAGCCCATGTACCAGTCCGGCTGGGCGTCGGTGGACACCTGGTCGGGCCGGTACGGGCCGTACGCCCAGATCGGGTTGATCGTGGCGATCGCCGACATGAACGAGATGACGCCGAAGACCAGGAAGAAGAAGCCGCCCGCCTTGCCCATGTAGACCGGCATCAGCGGCATGCCGACCACGTTCTCGTTGGTCCGGCCGGGCCCGGCGAACTGGGTGTGCTTGTGGTAGAAGACCAGGATCAGGTGCGCCGCGAGCAGGCCCACCATGATGCCCGGGATGAGCAGGATGTGGACGGTGAACAGCCGCGGGATGATGTCGGTGCCCGGGAACTCGCCGCCGTAGATGAAGAACTGCAGGTAGGTGCCGACGATCGGGACGGCCAGGACCGCGCCCTCCAT
Source organism: Kitasatospora sp. NPDC059146 (assembly GCF_042786665.1). Taxonomy (NCBI): domain Bacteria; kingdom Bacillati; phylum Actinomycetota; class Actinomycetes; order Kitasatosporales; family Streptomycetaceae; genus Kitasatospora; species Kitasatospora sp. NPDC059146. The sequence continues at coordinate 1,187 of NZ_JBHZCY010000009.1, forward strand.
GAAGCGGATGCCCGTGCCGGAGAGCAGGTCGTCCGGCAGCGAGTAGCCCATGAAGCCGTCGAACATGCCGAGGAACAGCAGCAGCGCGCCGAAGATCCAGTTGATCTCGCGGGGCTTGCGGAAGGCGCCGGTGAAGAACACCCGCAGCATGTGGGTCAGCATCGAGGCGATGAAGACGACGGCCGCCCAGTGGTGGATCTGGCGCATCAGCAGGCCGCCGCGGACCTCGAAGCTGATGTTGACGGTGGAGGCGTAGGCCTCGGACATCCGGATGCCCTTGAGCGGGACGTAGGAGCCGTCGTAGACGACCTCGCCCATGCTCGGGTTGAAGAAGAGGGTCAGCCAGACGCCGGTCAGGATGATGATGACGAAGGTGTAGAGCGCGATCTCGCCCAGCATGAAGGACCAGTGGTCCGGGAAGATCTTGCGCAGGTTGGCCTTGGCGAGGGAGTAGATGCCGAGTCGGCCGTCGGTCCAGTCGGCGAGGGCTTCGGCCTTGTTGGCCGGTTTGGCGCGGGTGCTGGTCACCGGTCCCGGCTGCGACTGCTGGTCGGTTCTCACGACGGGCTCCCCGGCGTTCTCGGCGTGCCGGCGTGGAGGCCCGTCGGCGAGGACGCCGGCCGGCGAAGTGTTGTGATCATGGGACCTCTCGATACGGGTCCGCCGGGCGGACCGGCGCGCGGACCTGGGCGGTTCACTGGACCCGTTGCTCAGGGTGATGGAGCGCTTACTCTGTCATGCTGTCGGCAGGGGGCCGACTGTGCACGTCCATCGGGCCGTCCGGCCGCTCGTGTCGGGCCGGACGGGGGTTCCTGACGCCCGATCGGCTGGCCGCCGGTCGGGGCCGGGCGGGGGAGATGCTGCGCCCGGGTGCAGCTGAACCGTTTCGGCGCGTGCCGCGTCCGGGCGCCGCGCGGGGCCGGGCCTACGCTGCGCCAATGGTGGATCACCGTGAACTCCTCGCGTCCGTCACCGAGGCCCTGTCCCGCGCCGGGTTCGACACCGCACCGGGCACCTCGCCGCTGTCGATCGACCGTCACCCCGAGGGGGTGGCGGTCGGCTGGTCCCCGGGGGCGGAGGCGGACGGTCCGCCCTCCGGGTCGGCGCGGGCGGCGCTGAGCGGGGCGGCCGCGCTCGTCCTGCGGGAGCGGGGCTTCCTGGTCACCGGGACGGAGGAGGGGGAGCTGCTGGTGCGCTGCGCCGAACCGGTGACGGTCCCTCCGGAGCCCGGGCCCGAGGCGGCACCCGAGCAGTGGTGGGGGTGAACCGGCCCGCCCCTCGGCGGCCCCGACGGCTCCGACCTGCGGAGTTGCCCGGCGCATGGGTGTTCTCATACCGAACCCTTACCTGAACGGGGGGTGCAGTTGACCGCCGTCCCTCTAAGGTTTGCCTAAGCTAAGCGCAACGCCCTGGACCACGGTGTCCGGGGCGTTCGCCGTGCCGTGCCGCCGCTGCCGCGGCGGTGCGCTCCAGAACTGGTACGACCCGGGGCGGCCCGGGGGAGGAGCCCGCTGCATGTGGGATGAGGCGTTTCCCAGCTTTCTGATCGGGCTGCGCGAGGGACTCGAAGCGGGCCTGATCGTCTCGATCCTGGTCGCCACGCTGGTGAGGGCGGGTCAGAAGGGCCGGCTCCCCCAGGTCTGGACGGGCGTCGCGGCGGCCGTCGCACTCAGCCTCAGCTTCGGCGCGGTGCTCACCTTCACCGCCGCCAACCTCTCCGGCCACGCCCAGGAGGCGTTCGGCGGGGTGCTGAGCCTGATCGCGGTCGGCTTCGTCACCGCGATGGTGTTCTGGATGCGCCGCTCCGCGCGCACCCTCTCCGCCGACATCAAGGAGAAGGTCCAGGCCTCGCTGGCCATGGGCGCGGGCGCGCTGGTGCTCACCAGCTTCCTCGCCGTCGCCCGGGAGGGCCTGGAGACCTCGCTCTTCCTGTGGACCAACGCGCGCACCGCCGGGGAGTCCACCGGGCCGATCATCGGCGCCGCCGTCGGCCTACTGCTCTCCGTCGCGCTCTGCTGGGGCCTGTACCGCCGGGCCCTCAAGATGAACCTCACCAAGTTCTTCACCCTCACCGGCGCCGGCCTGATCGTGGTCGCCGCGGGCGTGCTCGGCTACGGCCTGCGCGACCTCCAGGAGTCCGGTCTGGTCGGCGGCGGCAGCACGTACGCCTTCGACCTGAGCGGGCACCTGGACGCCTCGTCCTGGTACGCCACGCTGGTCCAGGGCACCCTCAACCTGACCGTCACCATGACGGTCCTCCAGGTCGTCGGCTACATCGCCTACCTGAGCATCGTGATGACCCTGTTCATCGAGGGCGTGCGCGGCGGCACGGCGGCTCCGGCCGCGGCCCCCGCCGCCCCCGCCGCTGCTGCGGCGGGCAAGCCGGACGCGGAGCAGGCCGAGCCGGTGCGCACCGGGCGGCCGCGCTGGGTGCTGCCGACCGCGCTGGTCGCCGTACCGGTCGTGGTGGCCGGCGCCGTGATCGCCGTCAGCGACGGCAAGCAGGACAGCTCGGCCACCGTCGCGGTCTCCGAGAAGGAGTGCGGCAAGGGCTTCGGCACCCCCCAGCCGGGCCAGCAGGTGTTCCAGATGCACAACAGCGGCGACAAGGTCTCCGAGGTCTACCTGGTCAATCCGGGCACCGGCGCGGTCTACGGCGAGATCGAGGGCCTGGCCCCCGGCACCACCCGGGCGCTGACCGCCACCATCGGCTCCGGCGACTACGCCTGGCGCTGCGTGCCCACCGGCGGCACCACCGCAACCTCCGCCACCGTGCACGTCTCCGGCGGTGCCGAGGTCAAGGCCGTCAAGCCGGTCTCCGAGGACGACCTCAAGGCCCCGCTGGACAGCTACAAGGACTACGTCACCAAGGGCCTCGCGACCCTGATGACGCAGACCCAGAAGATCCAGACCGACGTGCACGGCGGCGACCTCAACGCCGCCAAGGCCGACTGGCTCACCGCCCACCTCCAGTACGCCTCGCTCGGCGCCGCCTACGGCACCTTCGCCGACCTCGACAAGAAGATCGACGGCCGCGCCGACGGCTACGCCGACAAGGCCCAGGACCCGGGCTTCACCGGCTTCCTGCGCCTGGAGTACGGCCTCTGGCACGGCCAGTCCGCCGCCGACCTGACGCCGGTCGCCGACGAGCTCGCCCAGAACGTCGCCAAGCTGGTGCACGACTTCCCCACCCAGGACTTCGACCCGGGCGACCTCCCGCTGCGCGCCCACGAGATCCTGGAGAACACCCTCCAGTTCGAGCTGACCGGCGACACCGACATGGGCAGCGGCACCAACCTCGCCACCACCCAGGCCAACCTGGCCGGCACCCAGGAGCTGCTGACCCTGCTCCAGCCGCTGCTCGACGAGCGCGACCCGCAGGTGCTGGTCCGGGTCAACGCCGGGATGAAGCGGGTCGGGGACCTCGTCGCCGCGGCGCACACCGCCGACGGCTGGATCCCGCTCGACAAGCTGCCCGACGGCACCCGCCGCCAGCTGAACGGCGCCACCGGCCAGCTGCTCGAAGACCTCTCGCCCGTCCCCGCCCTGCTCGAGATCCGGAAGGCCGCCTGATGACCGACCACACCGCAGCCGCCGGCTCCTGCCCGTTCCCGCACGCCGCTGCCGCCGTCTCCGCCGCACCGGCCGCCGAGTCGGTCGCCGACCAGGGCGGCTGCCCGGCCGGTCCGGCCCGGCGCAGCTTCGTCCGGGCCGCGCTCGGCGCGGGCGCCGGGGCCGCCGTACTGGCCGGCGGGGCGTTCACCCTCGGGGCCGAACCGGCCGCCGCCGGGGACACCCACCAGCCCGCGAACGGGGCCGTCCCGTTCCACGGCGCCCACCAGGCCGGCGTCGTCACCCCGGCCCCCGGCTTCGCCGCCTTCGTCTCCTGCCAGGTCATCGCCCAGGACCGCAAGGGCCTGGAGGACCTGTTCAGGACCCTGACCGAGCGGATCCGCCTGCTCACCGCCGGCGGCACCCCGCCCGACCTCGGCGTCGGCGCCCCGCCCTCGGACAGCGGCATCCTCGGCCCCACCGTGCCCACCGACAACCTCACCGTCACGGTCGGCGTCGGTGCCTCGCTGTTCGACGACCGCTACGGGCTCGCCAAGGCCAAGCCCGTCAAGCTGACGCCGATGAAGACCTTCCCCAACGACAACCTCCAGCCCGGCGAACTGCACGGCGACCTCTCGCTGCAGATCTGCGCCGACCAGCAGGACACGGTGCTGCACGCACTGCGCGACATCACCCGCCACACCCGCGGGGCGATGCAGATCCTCTGGCGGATCGACGGCTTCAAGAGCGCCTCCCGCCCGGACGGCGCCCCGCGCAACCTGCTCGGCTTCAAGGACGGCATCGCCAACCCGGACACCACCTCGGCCCGCGAGAGCGACCGGCTGATCTGGGTCACCGACGGTGCCGGCGAGCCCGCCTGGGCGACCGGCGGCAGCTACCAGGTGGTCCGGATCATCCGGATGCTGATCGAGTTCTGGGACCGGGTCAAGCTCAGCGAGCAGGAGAAGATGTTCGGCCGCCGCCGCGACACCGGCGCGCCGCTGGACGGGCACCAGGAGAACGACGCGCCGGACTACGGCAAGGACCCGGACGGCAAGGCGATCCCGCTCAACGCGCACATCCGGCTGGCCAACCCGCGCACCGCCGACACCGACAACTCGCGCATCCTGCGCCGCGGCTTCAACTACGACCGGGGCGTGGACAAGGCGGGCAACCTGGACATGGGCCTGGTGTTCTGCTGCTACCAGCAGGACGTGGTGCGGCAGTTCGAGGCCACCCAGACCCGGCTGATCGACGAGCCGCTGGTGGACTACATCTCGCCGACCGGTGGCGGGTACTTCTTCGTCCTGCCGGGCGTGAAGGACGACGCCGACTGGCTCGGGCGGGGACTGCTCGCCGCGGTCTGAGAGCCGACCCGTCCTCCGAACGGGCCCGGTGCGCCTGGTGCGCGCCGGGCCCGTTCGGCGTGCCGAGGCCGAGGGGGCTGAGCTGTGCCCGGGGGTGCTCGGGGGTGCTCAGCCGCCCAGGGTGAAGCCGATCACCGCGCCGCCGCCGGACCGGTTGGCGGCGTAGGCGGTGCCGCCGTGCGAGCGGGCCACCTCGGCGACGATGGCCAGGCCCAGGCCCGAGCCGGGCAGGCTGCGGGCCGCGGTGGCCCGGTAGAAGCGGTCGAAGACCCGGTCGAGGTCGGTCGCGTCGATGCCCGGACCGCGGTCCCGGACCTCGACCCGGAGGCCGTGCGCCACCAGCTCGATCGGGGACGTCCCCGCCGGGTCGAACTTGGCCGCGTTGTCCAGCAGGTTGCCCACCGCGCGGGCCAGCGCGTCTGGGTGGGCGATGACGACGGTGTCGTCCGTGACCACCGTGATCTCCCGGTCGCTGCGCCGGCGGGCCTGGGCGGCGGCCGAGCGGACCACCTCCGCCAGCACCACCTCGACCGGGTCCTCGTCGGCCTTGCGGTCCGCCGCCAGCGCCACCAGCTCCTCCACCAGCTGGGTCAGCTCCCGGGCCTCCTCGGCCAGGTCGGCGAGCAGCGCGGTGCGCTCCGCGGGCGGCAGCCGGTCGATGCTGGGCAGCACCGAGAGGTTGGTGCGCAGGCTGGTCAGCGGGGTGCGCAGCTCGTGCCCGGCGTCCTGGACCAAACGGCGCTGGTTCTCCTTGGCGGTGGCGAGGCGCACCAGCATCCGGTCGAAGGCGCGGCCGAGCCGGCCCACCTCGTCCCGGCCGGAGGCGGGCACCGGGACGTCCAGGCGGCCGCTGGCGGCGACCCGTTCGGCCGCGTCGGTGAGCCGGACCAGCCGGCCGGTGATCCGCCCGGCGACCAGCCAGCCGGATCCGCCCGCCACCAGCACGACGACGGCCACCACGGCCGCCATCTGGTGCCGCAGCACCTCCAACAGCTCCTCGATGTCGTCGAGTTGCAGCACGACCTGGACGGCGCCCCGGCCCCCGCCGAGCGAGACCACGCCCACCCGGCAGGTCCGGCCGCCGACCCGGCGCACGTCGATCACCGTGCGGGCGGGTGCGTCGGCGCGGGCGAGTTCGCGGTCGGTCGCGGTGGTCGGCAGGTCGAGGTGCGCGGTGCCCGGGAGGATCGCCCCGTGCGAGTCGAGGGCCTGGGCGGTCACCCTGATCGGGTGCAGCAGCTGCTCGCTCAGCCCGCTCGGGCTGTTGAAGTCCCCCGGGAACAGCTTCTGGCGGTCCACCTGGCCGCTGACCGCGTGGACGGCCGAGTTGAAGTCGTCCGACTCGTCGTCGCGGATCAGCGCGGCCGCCGCGTGGTAGCCGAGCGTGCCGATCACCACCGCGACCAGGGCCGCCATCACCGCGAAGGCGAGCGAGAGGGTGGTGCGCAGGCCGGGGCGCGGCAGCCGGGGGCGGCGGGCCGACGGGCCGGTCACGGCTCGCGCAGCGTGTAGCCGACGCCGCGGACGGTGTGGATCAGCGGGGTGAGGCCGGGGCGGTCGAGCTTGCGGCGCAGGTAGCCGATGAAGACCGCGAGGTTCTTCGAGCCCGGGCCGAAGTCGTAGCCCCAGATCCGCTCGTACAGGGTGGTCTGGTCGAGGACGGCGCCGGCGTTCCGGGCGAGCAGCTCCAGCAGGTCGAACTCGGTGCGGGAGAGCTCCAGTTCGGCGCCGCCGCGCCAGGCCCGGCGGGCCGGCGGCTCGACCCGCAGGTCGGCGACGGTCAGGACGTCCTCGGGGGTGTCGGCGGGCGGGTTGCGGCGCAGCAGGGCGCGCAGCCGGGCGAACAGCTCGTCCACGTCGAAGGGCTTGACCAGGTAGTCGTCGGCCCCGGCGTCCAGCCCGGCGATCCGGTCCGGGACCTCGACCCGGGCGGTGAGCATCAGCACCGGGGTGCGGTCGCCGGCCGCGCGCAGCCGGCGGCAGACCTCCAGGCCGTCCGGCGCGGGCATCATCACGTCGAGCACCAGGACGTCCGGCCGCTGCTCGGCGAGGACGGCCAGGGTCTGGGTGCCGTCCGCGGCTATCCGCACCCGGTAGCCCTCCAGCGTGAGGGCGCGGGTGAGCGAGTCGCGGATGGCGCGGTCGTCCTCGGCGATCAGCACGGTGTGGCTCATGCGGGAGATTCTCCCTGGCGTGCTCACGGCAGTGGAGAGCGGGGGCACGGATTCCCGGCCGGCACGGGTGTCGCGCGCCGCTTCGTGGGCGTACGGTGGCCACACGGTGGCGTGCCGCCGGGTGGGCCGCCGGACCCTTTCGGTACGCCCCGCCGGAGGCCTCGATGGCAGAGCGGATGGCCTTCCTCACCACCCCGCGCGCGGAGCGGGCGCGCCGGGACGCCCGGGAGCGGCTGGGGGACCGGCGGGAGGTGTACCGGCCGGGGGAACTGCTGCCGCTGGTGGGCGGACAGGCGGAGCGCTGCATGGACTGCGGGCTGCCGTTCTGCCACGCGGCCTGTCCGCTGGGGAACCTGGTGCCGGAGTGGAACCGGCTGGTCGCGGACGCGGACTGGCGGGCCGCGGCCGCCCGGCTGCTGGCGACGAACAACTTCCCGGAGTTCACCGGGCGGCTCTGCCCGGCCCCGTGCGAGAGCGCCTGCGTGCTGGCGATCGACGGGGACGCGGTGACGATCAAGAACGTGGAACTGGCGATCGCCGACCGGGCCTGGGCCGAGGGCTGGGACGCGGCGCAGCCGCCCGAGCGGCCGGAACCGGGCGGGCGGGTGGCGGTGATCGGCTCCGGGCCGGCCGGGCTGGCCGCCGCCCAGCAGCTGACCCGGGCCGGCCACGCCACCACCGTCTACGAACGGGCCGACCGGGCGGGCGGGCTGCTGCGCTACGGGATCCCGCCGTTCCGGCTGGAGAAGCACCGGCTGGAACGGCGGCTGGCGCAGCTGCGGGCCGAGGGCACCGAGTTCCGCACCGGGGTGTGGGCCGGGCGGGACGTCACCGGGGAGCAGCTGCGGGCCGGGTACGACGCGGTGGTGGTCGCGGTGGGGGCCGGTGCCTGGCGGGTGCCGGCCGTGCCCGGGTGCGAGCTGGCCGGAGTGCACCCGGCGATGGAGTACCTGACCTGGGCGAACCGGGTGGACGAGGGGGACCGGGCGGTCTCGCCGCTGTCCGCGCGGGGGCGGCGGGTGGTCGTCGTCGGCGGCGGGGACACCGCCTCCGACTGCCTGGGGACGGCGCTGCGCGAGGGTGCGGCCTCGGTGACCCAGCTGGACATCAACCCGTGTCCGCCGGAGCGGCGCGGGCCGGGGCAGCCCTGGCCGGTCCACCCCAAGGTGTACCGGGAGACCACCTCGCACGAGGAGTTGGCGGGGCGGGCGGGGGCGTCGTCGCTGTCGCTGTCGTCGTCGGGTGAGGAGGGGGCGTCGTCGGGCGAGGAGCGGGCGACGTCGGGGGAGGAGGGCCGGTCGTCCTCGGCCGGCGGGCGGGTGTTCGCGGCGGTCACGGTCGGGTTCGAGCCGGGGCCGGACGGGCGGCTGGCGGCCGTCCGCTACGCCGAGGCCGAGCCGGGCGACCGTGGCCCCCGGGCGGGCACCGAGCGGGTGCTCCCGGCGCAACTGGCGCTGCTCGCGCTGGGCTTCGTCGGGCCGGAGCCGGACCAGCCGCTGTACGCCCAACTCGGGCTGGGCATCGGGCCGGAGGGGACGCTGGAGCGGGACGACGGGTTCGGCACCGCCGCCGACGGGGTGTTCGTCGCGGGGGACGCCGGGCGGGGCCAGTCGCTGATCGTCTGGGCGATCGCGGAGGGCCGGGCGGCGGCCGCGGCGGTGGACCGCTACCTGCGCGGACGGACCGAACTCCCCTCCCCGGTACGGGCGTCGGCGCGGGCCCTCACGCTGTGAGACGCGGGGCCCGCGCCGGACGGCCGGGCGTCAGCCCAGGCCGAGGACGGACAGCGCGGTGGTCCAGTTGGTGGCGATGGCCTGCTGGGCGGGCACCAGGGCGACCTGGTGGTTGCAGACCGCGCGGTAGAGCTTGTACTCCACGGTGTCCTTGTCGGTGGAGGTCAGGCCGCTGGAGTCGGTGGCGTAGTGGGGCTCCGGCCAGAGGTTGTTCGGGTCGGTGGGGTGGCCGCCGAGGGACAGCGGGATGAAGTGGTCCTCCTCGTAGTCGGCCGTGCTGGTGTCCTCGTAGCCGTACTGGGCGATCTGCTGGACCTTCAAGCGGTTGGTGTAGCTGGTGGAGGGGCGGATCGAGGTGCTGTAGCCCGGGACGCAGATGGTGGAGTCGATGGTGTCCTGGGTGACGTCCGGGTTGGTGGCGCCCGGGGTGCAGGCGGGGTCGGGCAGCGGGAGGTAGGCCTGCGAGCAGGTGGCGTCGAGGGCGGCGCGGGTGTGCGCGGCGGAGGCGGGGGCGGCGTGCGCGGTGCCGGCGGTCGCGAGGGCGGCCGCGGCGAGCACCGCGGTGGCGACGGCGGGGGCGAGTCGGTGGGCGCGAAGCATGGGGGAGCTCCCTGTCACGGGCCCGGCACGGGCTGCCGGGCGGTGTGTGTCCATGTCAGCAGTGGCGGATCTATGCGGGTAGACAGGGGATGGTGAATTGTTGACAAAGCGTCAGTCAATGCGGGCGGGGCAAGAGTTCGCTTGACGTGGACCTGGTGGAGTCGGTGGGCGGGCCGGGCGTGCCCGGCACCCTCACGGCGTGGGGCGGGCCCCGGCCTCCGCCGTGGCAGGCGTGCGCTGGTCGTAGCGCCAGAGCGCCGGAAGCGCCGCGGCGAGCAGGGCGCTGCTGCCCAGGCAGAGCAGGCCGCCGGTGCCCAGCGCGGCCCGGATGCCCTGCCGGGCGGCGAGGCCGCCAGCCCGGAGATCGCCGAGGGCCGGTCCGGCGGAGCCGATCAGCAGCTCCAGGCCGGCGGTGCGGCCGCGCAGCTCGTCCGGGATGGACCGGTTCCACAGGGCGCTGCGGAAGGTGTCGCCGATCCAGTGGGCGGCGCCCGCGACGGCCAGGCAGAGCAGCACGGCCCACAGGCCCGGGGCGACGGCGGCCGCGGCGGTGGCCGCGCCCACCAGGGCGGCGGAGAGCAGGACCGGCCGTCCGTACCGGTGCACCCGTTCCGTCCACCCGCCGGTGGTGGCGGCGAGCAGGCTCCCGGCGGCGGACGCCGAGTAGAGCAGGCCCAGCGCCCAGGTCGCGTCCAGCTCCCCGGCGAGGAAGGGGAACAGGGCGGTGGGCAGGGCGAAGACGGTGGCGGCCAGGTCGGCCAGGTAGGTACCCAGCAGGTCGGGTCGGCGGGCCGCGTACCGGACGCCCTCGGTGAGGTCGCGCAGCGGCGGCGCCTCGGCGTCCCGCTCCGAGGGGACGGGCCGCACCCGCGCGAGCAGGGCGACGGACAGCAGGAAGGTGGCCAGGTCGACCAGGTATGCGGCCGGGGCCCCGCTGGTCGCGATCAGCAGTCCCGCGGCGGCCGGCGCGGCCACGCCGCCGATGCTCCAGCGCAGCGAGAGCAGCGCCCCGGCCGCCACCAGCTGCTCCGGCGGGACCAGCCGCGGGACCATCGCCTCCACCGAGGGCTGCTGGATGCCCTGGACGGCCGCCGCCAGGCCGGCGGCCAGGTAGAGCGGCCAGACGGCGGGTGCTCCGAGCAGCGCGTTGGCCAGTAGCAGGGCGCTCAGGACGGCCAGGGCGACTTCGCAGGCCAGGGCGACGCTGCGGCGGTCGGCGCGGTCGGCGAGCACGCCTCCGTAGAGGCCGAACAGGACGGTGGGCACGAGTTCGACCGCTCCGACGGCTCCGACGGCGAGCGGTGAGCCGGTGAGGTCGGCGATCTGGAGCGGGATCGCGGTCATGGTGAAGACCGAGCCGAGCAGGGTGACCGTGCCGGAGGTCCAGGTGAGGCGGAAGTCCCGGGAGGTGCGCCAGGGGGTGGTGTCGGGGAGCAGTCGGGACCGTCGGCGGTCCGTTCCTGGGGTCATGCGGGGTCCTTGGGTGTCGGGTGGGTGGGCGTCGCGGCAGTGGTCGTCGTAGCAGTGGTTGTCGCGGCAGTGGTTGTCGTGGCGGGCATTGCCTCCTTATCACTGATAAAGTCCGGGTCGGAACTTAGCGGCGATAAGGTGGCCCCGCAAGCGGATTACCGGGAGGCCGATCGGATGGCGCTGCAACGCGACGAAGTGGTGCGCACCGCGCTGCGCGTGCTCAACGAGGAGGGCATCGACGGGCTCAGTACCCGCCGGCTCGCCCGCGAGCTGGGCGTGCAGTCACCGGCGCTGTACTGGCACTTCAAGAACAAGCGGGAACTGCTCGACCTGATGGCCGAGGCGATGCTCGCCGAGGCCCTCCCGCCCGACCGCGAGCCGGACCCGGAGCACTGGCCCGACTGGATCACCGCCGACGCCCGGGCCAAGCGCAACGCCCTGCTGGCCTACCGTGACGGCGCCCGGGTGCACGCCGGCACCCTGCCGACCGAGGACGAACTCCCGGCCATCGAGGCCCAGTTGAGCGCGCTGTGCCGGGCCGGGCTGCGCCCGCGCACCGCACTGCGACTGCTGCTGACCGTCGACCGCTACATCATGGGCTGGGTCACCGAGGAACAGGCCTGGCGACAGGACGCCGCGCAGCGCACCCGGCCGCCGTTCCCCGACGAGGCGCTGCGCGAGCTGCCGCTGCTGAGCGAGGCCGCCGACGTGCTGCGGATGACCGACCACGACGCCGACTTCGACTACGGGCTGCGGGTGCTGGTGGAGGGGTTCCGGGCGGAGATCGCCCGGGAGGCGGCGGAGGGTTCGGGTGCCGTGGGCGATGGGCTAGCGTGAGCGCCATGACCACCCTTGATCCCCGTAGTACGGCCCTGGTCCTGATCGACCTGATGGACCGGATCGTCGCCAACCAGCTCGCGCCGCACTCCGGTCCGGAGGTCGTGGCGGCCTCGCTGCGCCTCGCCGAGGACTTCCGTGCGGCCGGCGCCCCGGTCGTCGCGGTGCGGGTCGAGCGGCCGGGCGTCGCCGAACAGCCGCCCGGCAGCGGGCTGGTGGCCGAGGTCGAGGCGGCGGCCGACGAGGTCGTGGTGAAGCGCACCATCGGCGCCTTCCAGGGCACCGGACTGCACGAACTGCTCCGGGCCCGGGGAGTGGAGACGCTCGTCCTCGCCGGGATCGCGACCAACCTCGGTGTGGAGTCGACCGCCCGCGCGGCCGCCGACCACGGCTACCGGCTGGTGTTCGTCGAGGACGCGATGGCCGGGCTGACGGAGGCGGAGCACCGGGCCTCGGTGGAGCTGGACTTCCCGCGCCTGGGAGAGGTCGTGGCGGCCGCGGACCTGCGGCTGGGGTAGTGCGGATTCGGGTTCCCGGCCCGGTTCCTGTGCTGATCGGGGGGTGAGCGGTGGAGGGTACCCACCGGTTGTCGCGCCAGACCGCTCGATGGTCGCGCTACGCCCAGGTGACCGTGCACGTCGCTGTGGCCGCCGGACCGGCGGTGCGGGTCGTCGCCGAGGTGTCCGGCGGGCGCGGAGCGTCCTTCGGGATCGCGGTGGGCGCCGGCTGCGCAGAGGCGGAACGGTTCCGGGAGGAGGCGCGGGACGGCGCCCGGTACGCGCTGATGCGGCTGCCCGAGGAGGCCCGTGGCGTCCTCGTCTCGGTCGTGGAGATCGTCACGGCCCCGGCGGACACCGGCCCCGGTGACGTGAAGTTCGCCGCCGCACACGCCGTCTGGCGGGCCCTCGGCCGGGAGCCGGACCGGTGGCCGTGGACCGGCGAGGACGGGGACCCCGTGTTCCCCGCGTGAGGTGGTCGTGGCCGCCCGGTCAGACCCTGCCGGGTTCCAGCGGGTCCGGGCCGGGCAACGGGCGCTGGCGGCGGGCGAGTTCGAGGGCGTCGCGGAGCCGTCCGGCCGAGGCCGTGAGGAGCCGGGCGGCGGTGGGTGCGTCCACGTCGGCGAGCAGCAGCAGGACGGCGTCCTTCGTCCGGCCGTCGGTGGCGGTGAGGGCGCGGTCGACCGTCGGGGCGTCGGCGCCGGTGGCCTCCGCGACGATCCGGCGGGCGCGCTCGCGGAGTTTGACGTTGGTGGCCCGCAGATCGACCATCAGGTTTCCGTACGTCCGGCCGAGGCGGATCATCACCGCCGTGGACAGCATGTTGAGCACCAGCTTCTGCGCGGTGCCCGCCTTCAACCGGGTGGAGCCGGCCAGCACCTCGGGGCCGACCTCCACCTCGATCCCCAGCTCCGCCGCCGCCACCAGCGCCGAGCCGCGGTTGCAGGCCAGCCCGACGGTCAGCGCCCCGGCCGCCCGGGCGGCGCCCACGGCGGCGAGCGCGTACGGGGTGCGACCCGAGGCGGAGACGCCCACCAGGGTGTCGTCCGGGGTCAGGGCGAGCGCCGCCACGTCGGCCTCGGCGAGGTCGGTGCGGTCCTCGGCGCCCTCGGCGGCCTCCGTCACGGCGCTCCGGCCGCCCGCGATCAGGCCCACCACCAGCCCGGGGTCGGTGCCGAAGGTCGGCGGGCACTCGGCGGCGTCCAGCACCCCGAGCCGCCCGGCCGTGCCCGCACCGGCGTAGACCAGCCGCCCGCCGCGCGCCATCCTCGCCGCCGCGGCGTCGACCACGGCGGCGATCCGCGCCAGCTGCCCGGCGACGGTCACGGGGACGGCGCGGTCCTCGGCGTTCATCAGGCGGAGCAGGTCGGCGGTGGGCAGCCGGTCGATGGCGGCCCAGTCGGGGCGGACCGTCTCGGTGGGGGGTACGGCGTCGGGGTTCATGCGGGGAGCGTCCCCGGGCGGGCGCCGCTCGAACCGGTCCGCGGGGTCACGGCCCGGCGTGGTCAGCCGGTCGGGCCAGCCGGTCGGGCCATCCGTCGGGCCATCCGTCGGGCCAGCCATCAGGCCATCCGTCAGGCCATCCAGAAGAACACGGCGGTCATCCGGCGGTCCGCCAGCTCCGCGCCGTAGTAGTCGGTGGCGCTGTGGATCAGGTTGGCGTGGTAGAGGAGCAGTTGGTTGTAGCGGTTGGGGACCCGGACGTCCTCGGTGAAGTGGTCGGCGGGGACGTGCCGGGTGCCGAGCGCCTCGACCAGGTTGTTGTGCGGGGCGTTGACCAGGTTGCCCCCGAGGCGGCCGCCGGGGAACTGCTGGCGGTAGAAGCTGGTGCCGGCGTCCTTGGGGGCGCCGGGGCTCAGGTAGAGCACGGCGGCGTAGCGGCAGAGCGCGCGGGAGTCGGTGTGCGGGCGGGACTCCGACTCCCCGGCGCCGACGACCTGGACGCAGTTGTGGTTGAGCGTGCCGCCGCCGGGGGTGCTCTGCACCCAGAGCCGGGAGGCGCCGGTGGCCTTGCGGACCTGGGCCTCGACCCGGGCCAGCTCGTCCGGTTCCAGGCCGGGCATGGTGCGCAGGCCGGGCCAGGTCTCGGGGCGGTACGGGTAGCCCTCGGTCCAGTCGCCGCGGGCCAGGACGCGCTCGCGGACGGCGTCCGGGTCGGGCAGGACGTTGTCCAGGACCCAGTAGTCCCGGCCGCGGGTGGGCTTGCGGTAGGGGAGGACCGGCAGGGCGGTCGGCCTGATGGGCTGTGAGGGCATGGGCCGACCATAGGGGCGCCGGTCGTCAACTATCTGCCGTGAACAGGTCAACCTTTCGTCAAGTGCGCCGCAGGTGGGGAGGGGGGTGGTGCCCGGCCCCGGGGCTGTAGGAGAGCGGCGGGAGGGCTACCGGCGGACGAGGCGGAAGGCGGCCGCCAGGGCGAGGGCGGTGAGCACCAACAGGATTCCGGCCTCGACGAGTTGGACCGGGACGAGGTGGGAGGAGGGGTGGTAGCTCAGCCAGGTGCCGGTGGCCCCGTCGCACCGATGCGTCTCGATGCACGCGACGGAGTCGACCCGGCTGCCGTCGGGCAGGACGGTCTTCGTGTCGACCAGCCACGCGTTGGTGGGCTGCATGGCCCGGAGGGGGGCCACGACGTCGACGGTGGGGTAGAAGGACGGGCGCGCCCAGCGGACCAGGCCGTGGGTCACCGCGACCAGGGCGCCGGTGAGGAACATCGCGGGCAGCGTCCGGCGCAGCACCTGGCCGACCAGGACGCCCAGGGCCAGCGCGAACAGGGACCAGGCGACCGGTGCGATGCCGAGGGCCGGGTAGGTGAAGAACTGGAACGGCGGGTCGAAGGCCACCGGACCGTGCACGATGTCCGTCCACCACACCCAGGTCATCAGCGAGGCGAGCACGCCGGTGACGGCCAGCACCGCGAGTCCCGGCACCGCGAGGCGGGCGGCCAGCCAGCGCACAGGACCGACGGACTGGGCACGGATCAGGCGGATCGTGCCGCGCTCGTGCTCCTGGGCCAGCAGCGGAGCGCCGACGAACACGCCGATCAACAGCGGGACGGCGGTGACCACCGGCTGGAGCACGGAGACGAACCAGAAGTTCGGTCGGTTGATCGGCGAGAGGAGGATCCAGCACTTGTTGCTGTCCCAGCTCTCGGGGCTGTAGCAGCCCGTCCGCCGCAGCGCGCCCGTGATGTGCTGGGCGACGACGTGGATCCACAGGAGGTCGGCCGCCAGCAGGACCAGCAGTGCCGCCAGGACCCAGAGCAGAAGCCGATTCTGACGCCACGTCAGCCAGAGCAGGCCGCGCAGTCGGGGGGTTCCGGACCGGTCCGGGGTGGCGGACCCGGGGGCGGGAGCGGGCTTCGCGGGGTCGGTCAGGACGTCCGTGCTCATGCTGCCTTCTCGTCGTTCGCCGGGGCGGTGCCGGTGGTGCCCGGGGCGGGCTCGGCAGGTGCGGGCCTGGTCGGGGTCGGTTCGGCCGGGGCGCGGAGGTAGCCGAGCAGCAGCTCGTCCAGGCTGGGCCGTTCGGTCTCCCAGGGACCGTCCAGCGGCTCGCCGGTGCGCACCAGTGCGGTCAGCCGGCGGCCGGCGGACCGCTGCTCGACCACCAGACCGGGCGGGAGGTCGGCGCCCCCGGCGGGGCCGGTGAGCAGCTGGTGCCCCGCGAGGATGTCGTCCAGGTCGCCGGAGAGCCGGATCCGTCCGCGCTGGACCAGCAGCAGGTGGTCGATCACGCCGTCTAGCTCCGGGAGGATGTGCGAGGACACCACGATGGTCGTGCCGCGCTCGGCGGCGGCCGACATCAGGGTGCCCATGAGCTGGTGCCGGGCGAGCGGGTCGAGGTCGGCCATCGGCTCGTCGAGCAGCAGCAGGTCGGGGCGCTTGCCGAGGGCGAGCGCCAGCGAGACCCGGGTGCGCTGCCCGCCGGACAGCGAGCCGATCCGGGCCCTGAGGCGCAACTCGCCCTGGTCGACGATCTGTTCGACGGTCTCCTCGTCCCAGACCGGATTGAGCTCGCGGCCCATCCGGAGGGTCTCGGCCACGGTGAGCCCCGGGTAGAGCGGCTTGTCCTGTGCCACGTAGGCGACCCGGGCGCGTTCCTCACGGGTGTCGGCGGTCGCGCCGAACACTCGCAACTCACCCTCGGTGGGAATGAGTTGGCGGGCGGCGAGGGAGAGCAGGGTGCTCTTGCCCGCGCCGTTGGGGCCGACCACCCCGCAGATCCGTCCGGTCGGGACGGTGAAGTCGCAGGCGTTCAGGGCCCATTCGCCCCGGTACCGCCTGCCCAGTCCGACGGCCTCCAACGCCGGAGTCACGGTTGTCGGGTCGTTCACCCGGTCCCCCCACTGTTCTCGGTTCGGTGCTGCCGGGCGGCCCGGCGTACGGCTGTGGTGTGTGGCTGTTCGGTGCGGCCGGCCGGCCGGCCGCCCGTTTCCGGTGCCCGTTTCCGGTGTCCGGTTCGGGCGTGCATGTCGGGCGTGCGGTCCGGCGTGGGTTCCGGCGTGGGTCAGTTCGGTGGCGTCGGCGGAACCCCGGCGTCGAAGCGTTGCTCCAGCGCGGATGCCATCAGTGCGGCGATGTCCTCGCGTTCCAGCCCGGCCTCGCGGGCCCGGTCCACCCAGCCGACGAGGTCCGCGCGAAGCGGTCCGTCCGCCGCCGCCTCCGGCCGGGCGAGCGAACGTCGGACGAAGGTGCCGAGCCCCGGGCGGGGCTCGACCAGTCCCTCGCGTTCGAGTTCGCGGTAGGCCTTGAGCACGGTGTTGGGGTTGATGGCGGTCAGTTCGACCACCTCGCGGGCGGTCGGCAGCTTGTCCCCGGGCTCCAGCATCCCCAGTCGCAGGGCCTGCTTGGTCTGCTGCACGATCTGCTGGTACGTGGAGACCCCGCTGCGCCGATCGATGCGGTACTCGATCACACCCGTTGCGGCCTTTCACTAGTTCAATAGTGGAATGGTGGACCACGGCGGCCCGCGGGTCAAGCCGGGGCGGGGGTACGTCCGTGCGGGACCGTCGGGCCCCGGACCGCCTCGGCTCAGCCCAACGCGGCCATCAGGGCGGTGACGTAGGCGTCCAGCCGTTCCTCCACGGCTCGCGTCGTCAGTTCCGCCCTCCCCGCATCCCGCCATGCCCGCGCCACCAGCTGCACTTCCTCCGAGCAGGCGAGGGGGTCCCGAACCTGCCAGTACAGTCGCTCGCTCGCGGCCGAGGCCAGCACCCCGCCGGCCTCCTCGTACGCCTCGGCGAACCGCTGCCCCCAGGCCGGGCCGTGCAGCAGCGCGAGATTGGTGGAGCAGTGCGCCACATCGAGGTCCGCCGGACCCCAGGAGGCGGCGGCCCAGTCGACGACGCCGGTGATCCGCGTACCCGCTGACCTCGCGGGCGGCGCGTCGACGGGTGCGTTGGACGGGGTGTCGGACGGCACGTGGAACAGCACGTTGCCGGGTTGGAAGTCCCGGTGCAGGAACCGCCCTTCGTAGCGCGGCGCGGGCCTGCGGATCACGTCGATCGCTGCGGCCCATGCCGCCGCGTCGGCGCCCTTCGGCACCACGACGGTGTCGGCGGTCGTCAACGCCTCGTACTCCCGGGGCCGCTCGGCGGGTCGCACGGCGTGGATCGCCACGAGCTGCCGGGCCAGCAGCGGGACGCGCGTCTCCAGTCCCTCGTCCTCAAGGACCGTTCGGCCCGCCAGATGTGTCATGAGGAGCGACGGGTACTCGCAGTGCGCGGCGGTCGGATCGACCGCGACCAGCCCGGGAGCCGTCACACCGGTCCCCGCCAGCAGTGTCAGGGCGCCGGACTCCCTGCGCAGCCAGTCCTCGGCGCGCTCCACGGAGAACGGGTCGACGAACGACCGCAGCACCAGATCGCGGGTGCCCCCGTCCCGGGTGGCGACGGTCAGCCTCCGGACGTCGGCGGTGATGCCGCCGTGCAGCACTTCGGTACCGACGATCCGTTCGCCCGCCGCCAGTTGCCGGTGAGCCCAGGCGAGTGTCAACGGGCTGACAGCTTGGAGGTCATGGTGGTTCATCACGGGTCCACCTCATCATCCGGACGGTAGCAGGCAAGGGCTTTCAGCGGCATGACGGCACCTTTCCATGGATCATCGTGATGCTGACCGACCGCCCGACCCGCGGGCGAGCGGGCGGGCGGGCGGCGGGTCGCTCAGGGGTGTTTGAGGAGCAGCAGGCCGTCCCGGTCGATCAGTCGGTGGTAGCCCCGACTCTGGTAGGCGGCCAGCATGCGGGCGGTGGCGGCGGTGGCGCACGGGGACTGCACGCTCGGATCGCGCAGGTCGACGGCCACCCAGTCCGGGCCGGGGCCGACCGGGTCCTGGCATACCAGGGTGACCTCCGCCCGGCCGGTGAGCTGGGCGGCGAGCCGGTTGGAGGCGGCGACGGTGGTGTCGTCGGGTATCAGGCGGAGCATCGCCCGGGTCTCGGTGAGCCGGGGTGAGGTGCTCCAGGCCTCGGGCATCACCACCTCGTGCAGCGGGTAGAGCGGCAGCGTCACGACCGTCACCAGGGCGGTCACGGCGAGGGCGCGCCGGACCCGGCGGGGGGCGGCGGGTGCCGGGCCCGTGTCCGCGCCGGTGGCACGGTCGCTGGCGTGGGCGCGCTGGACGGCGTCGACCAGGGCGGCGAACGCGATCGGCATCAGTACCGCGCTGTAGTGGTAACTGACGCCCCAGTAGTGCGGGTTGGTCGAGAGCAGCCGCCAGGCCAGGGTGGGTGCGCAGAGCAGGGCGAGCGGTGAGCGCAGGCCGAGGAAGCCGGTGGTCGCGGCCAGCAGGAACAGCAGCAGCCACTTGATCGGCGGCCAGCAGAGGCGGAGCGGGAGCGTCCAGAGCGGGGCCGCCTGCCCGCCGCCGGCGTCCAGTTGCTGCCAGTAGTCGAAGCCCCCGTTGGGGTTGAACGCGGGCAGGACGACGAGCAGGGTGAGCGCGGTCGCGGCGACACCGGTGAGGGCGAGGGCGAGTCCGGGCAGCGGAGTGCGTCGGTCCTGCCGGGCCTGGTGGGCGATCAGCAGGCCGACGGCGGCCACCGTCAGCCCCAGGTCCTCCTTCACCAGCAGCAGCGGCAGTGACCAGAGTGCGGCGGCGCGTGGTCGGCGCCGGCCGAGCGCGGTGGCGGCGAAGGCGAGCAGCGGGACGGCGAACGCGATCTCGTGGAAGTCGTCCGCCGCGGCCCGGACGATCCCCCAGGAGGCCCCGGTGGCGCAGCCGACCAGCAGCGCCACCCGGGGCCCGGCCACCTGGTGCGCCCAGCGGGTGAGCGGGACGACGGCCAGCGCCATCAGCAGGGCCTGGGCGACCACCAGGGTGAGCGGGCTCGGGAACCCGCGGTAGGCGGGGGCGAGGACGGCGAGCAGCGGGTGGAAGTGATCGCCCAGGAGGTCGTAGCCGGGCGCTTTGAGCGGCACGATCGGCGCCCGGCCGTCGGCGTACGCCCGGACGGCCTGCTCGAAGATCCCCAGGTCGTAGGCCTTGGTGAGGCCTCGCCGGTGGCGGTTGACGCCGACGCAGGTGTAGAGCGTGGCGAAGACGGCGGCCAGGCCCCAGGCCAGGACGGCGGGGTGGTGGGGGAGCCGGACAACGTGCAGGAGGCGGGTGGGGCGAAGGCGTTGGCGCGGGCGGGGCGGGCTCTGCAGGCCCGGTGGGCTCGATGGGCTCGATGGGCTCGATGGGCTCGATGGGCTCGATGGGTCGAGCGGTGCGAAGGCGACGGGCATCGAGAAAGTACCCTTTCACTATTCGATTAGTGAAAGGGTGGTGGAAGGGCGCGCAGGCGTCAACTCCCGGTCCGGCAGCGCCGACCGGGCCTTCGTGCTGCCCGGAGGCGCCCGGCGGAGGCGCCCGGCGGAGGCGCCCGGCGGGGGTGTCAGGCGGTCGGCGGCGGGAGGAGTCGGTCCAGGCGCAGGGCTGAGGAACCTGGGGCCCGGGGGTCGGGAGGGGGCCTTGGGAGAGCTGGAACGGGCCTACCGGCACTGCCGGTTGGGGAGTTCGGGCGGGCGAGGCGACTGTTACATGACAGTGACGTTCCGCACACAACCGGTGGCGCCGGGTGGGACGTCCTCCTTGATGACAGCACCCGATCGCACCGACCGTGCTTCGGGTCGAACGACCACCTCCCCTGAAAGGGGTCCACCAGTGATCGTCTCCAAGCGGAACTCCCTGCGCCTGGCCGCCGTCGTCACCCTGGGCGCGCTGCTCGTCGGAACGGCGGGCACCGCCATGGCGGCCACGCCGGCCCTCCCCGCGACCGCGACCGCGGTTGTCGTCTCCACCTCCGCCTCCGACGCCGCGCCGGCGTCCGCCGCCGTGTCCGCGTCCGCCTCCATCACCGCCAAGCCGTCGGTCAGTTCGGTGGACGCCTGGCAGCTGTTCCGGGTCACCGGCACCACCAGTGGCCTCAAGGCCGGCAGCACGGTCACCCTCCAGCAGAAGCAGCACGGCAAGTGGGTCTCCCTGCCCGCCTCCGTGCAGACCAACCGCAACGGCGCCTACTCGCTCGGCGTCAAGCTCGGCATCAAGGGCCTGAACGAGCTGCGCATCGTCAGTGGGAACACCGCCTCGCCCGTGTTCACCGTGACCGTGCGCTGACCCGCACAGCCCAACCTGTCCTGCCGGAGGGCGTGTTGACGGCCCGGGCCTTCGGCTCCGAGTCGGCCGGTTCTGCGGTGGCAGGTGTGAGTGGGTGACGCGCGGGGCGGGGGCAGCCCGCCCGTACGGCGCGTTGTCGGCGGCCCGTTGCGTGCAACTTCCTTGCGCGCGGCGGGCCGTCGTCATGCATCGATCTGATGGTTCGTCAATTTGTCGTGTGGAGCGGTGGGCCCGACCTCGGCTCGGGTCAGTGACCGGACCGGTAGCGGCCCGGGGTCGTGCCGACGAGGTCGGTGAACGCGGCGATGAAGCCGCTCGGGTTGGCCCAGCCGCAGGCATGGGCGGTGTGGGTGATGTCGTGGCCCTCGGCCAGGAGGACGAGCGCGTGGTGCACGCGCAACTGCGTCCGCCACTCGTAGAAGGTCATGCCGAGTTCGTCGCGCAGCAGCCGGCTCAGGGTGCGGGAGCTGGCGCCGACCTGTCGGCCGAGCCCGGCCAGCGTGGTGGCGTCGGCCGGCGTTCCGGACAGGATCCGCTCGACCGCCCGCAGCCGGTCGTCGCGCGGGTGCGGCAGGTGCAGGGGTTCTTCGTCCGCCTCGCGCAGTTCCTCGACCAGGACCCGCAGCAGGCGCTGACGCGCGGCGCGTCCGTAACCGGGCACCGCTCCGCCCTCGATGCCGCCCTCTTCGTCCTTGCCGTTGTCCCCGGCTTGGCCTCCGCTGTGGCCCCCGCTTCGGTTTCCGTCACCGCGTGGGCCGGTCAGGGCGAGCAGGACCTCCCGCGCCAGACCGGAGACGCAGAACACCGCCGGACGCCCCGGCACCAGCCGGGCCAGGGAGGGCGGCAGGAAGACGATCCGCATGTCCGTGTCCCCGTGGGCGCGGTGGCGGTGGGCGAATCCGGCCGGCGTCCAGGCGACCCGGTTGGCCGGGACGATCGACGTCCCGCTCTCGGTGTGCAGCACCAGCACGCCGCTGGCCGCGTACACCAGGTGCCCGCGCGCGTGCACCCGTTCCTCGCTGCTACCCCCGGAGGACCACAGGTGACGCCCGCCGGAGGGCCAGGTCAGGGACGTGGCGCCGGCTTCCGGGCGGGCTTGGCGGGGACCAGGCATCGATTGGCACTCTACCGGTAGCACGCCATGACGCGCCGCGACCAGACTTCTGGTCGTGAGCGGTGGCCTCCGGCGCCACGGCCGAGCAGTGTGAGAAGGAGAAGTCCCATGGCGACGTTCGTTCTGGTCCCCGGTGGTTGGCACGGCGCCTGGGCGTTCGAGGCGGTGGTTCCGCTGCTGGAGCGGGCCGGTCACGCCGTCCACGCCCTGACCCTGACCGGCCTGCACCCCCACGACGATCCCGCCGCGATCGCCGCCGCCAACCTGGACACCCATGCCGCCGACGTGCTCCGCCTGCTGGAGCGGGCCGACCTGGAGGACGTCACGCTGGTCGGTCACAGCTACGGCGGAATGGTGATCACGGCTGCCGCTGACCGCGCCGACGGCCGGGTCTCCCGCCTGGTGTACCTGGACGCCTGCGTGCCGCGCGACGGCGACTCCTGCTGGTCCCTCATGAACGAGGGCTACCGGCAGTCGTTCGTCGCCGGTGCCGCCGTCACCGGCTACGCCGTCCGCCCCCCGTGGCGGCCGGACGGCGACCCGCGCCGCCGCCCGCACCCGCTCGCCGCCTTCCTGCAGACGGTCCACCTGACGGGCGCCCACGCGGCCGTCCCCCGCCGCGAGTTCGTCTACTGCTCGGCATGGGAGGACCGTACGCCCTTCGCCGGGCAGCGCAGCCGGCTGCTCGCCGACCCGGGCTGGACCGTCCACGACCTGCCGACCGGCCACAACGCGATGCGCGAGGCCCCGGGGGCGGTCGCCGCGCTCCTGCTCGACGGCGCGGACGCACCCGCCGGGCCGGACGCACCCACCGGGCCGGGCGGGCTCGGCGAAGGCACCGTCCCGGCCCCGGTCCGGATGGCGCGGTCGGGCGTGTGACGCGGCCTCGGCGGTCTAGTCCTGTGCGGGTTCCAGTACGAAGACGGGGATCTCGCGGTCGGTCTTCTCCTGGTACTCGGCGTACGGCGGGTACGCGGCGACCGCGCGTTCCCACCACTCGGCCTTCTCGACTCCCGTGACCTCACGGGCCGTCATGTCCTGCCGCACGGCACCGTCCTGGAGCTCCACGTGCGGGTCCGAGGTGACGTTGAAGTACCAGACCGGGTGGTGCGGGGAGCCGCCCTTCGAGGCCACGGCCGCGTACCGGCCCTCGTGTTCCACGCGCATCAGGGGGGTCTTGCGGATCTTGCCGCTCTTCGCGCCGCGCGTCGTGAGGATGATGACGGGCAGGCCCGTCTCCCAGAGCGTCGTCCCCTGTGTGCCGCCCGAACTCTCGTACAACTCGACCTGATCGCGTACCCACTGTGCTGGACTCGGCTCGTACTCGCCCTCAAGAGGCATCGCATTCACCCCATCGTCACGTCGCTGAATGTGGTCGGCGAAGCATATCGGGTGCCGTCCGGCCGGTGGCCGCACTCGTGCGGGTGTCAGGCCGAGGGTCGCTGCAGCCAGTCCGCTTCGACGGTCCAAAACATCTGGCGTGCACCGAGGTAGTCGTGTGCGAAGTCCGTGAACCGTTCGCGGGTGTACGGCTTTCCGGTCCTGGGGTCCTTGGCGTTGATGTCGGGTTCCTGGACGGCCATCGCGACGAGGGGGAGGGAGTTCCGGTATTCGTGGAGGAACTTGTAGGAGTTCTCCATCTGGTACGGCCGGTCCGGCAGGGTGTCCGGGCCGCCGATGCCGATCCTCTTCTCCCTGGCGAGGTCGAACATCTCCTTCATGCGCTTGTGGTCGTCGTCGTCCGGAAGGAAGTTGACGTACTGGATGAACTGCGTCCTGGTGAAGACCTTCCTGCCGTAGCGCATGTTGTCGATCTCGGCATCGATGTAGGACGCCGAGGTGTAGCCGGTCCGGTCGTTCTCGGTGTCCACCTCGACGGCGGTCTCCGGAAGGTTCACCCCGGCGAGCCTGCCGTCGAACTTCTCCGCCATCGCCTTGAGCATGGCCTGGAAGTCCGCTCGCACCTCCGTGTTCCACTGTGCGGCCATGGCCCCGTGGGTGGTCGGGTTGTCGGGGTTCTCGTCGACCGTCGGGGTGACGCCGCCCTCGTCCTTCACGTACTGGGGGAGGTTGGCGTCCTGCACGGCCACGTCGAAGAACCGGTCCTGGATCTGGACGAACAACTTCTTGTGGCGTTGCTGGAGGTAGTCCAGCGCGCTCTCCAGTCGTGACCACTTGTACTCCCCCTTCCTTCCCTCCAGGGCCTTCCAGGGGGCTACCACCTGGACGCCGCCGATGTCCGCACGGTCGATCAGGGCCTTGACCTTCGGGTCCGCGCCGGACGTGGCGTCTTCGAAGGCGCCGAGCGACATGTACAGGTTGTCCGTCACCTTGCCGTGGTCGTGGCTGTGGGGCGCGGTGCTGGCGGCGGTGGTGGCGGCCTTGCCGGGGCCGGGAGCTGTGGAGCCCTCGCCGGGGGCGGCCGCCCCGACGGTGGCCGTCAGGGTCACGGCCGTGAGGACAACGGCTCCGAATGCACTGTGTGGCGTCGTCATGAACGCGACGCTAGGCGGACGTTCTAAGGGAAGGATAAGAGCGTCCGTCATCTCCGCTGCCGGTGCTCAGCGCTGCCGGGGCCGATGACCCGTCGCAGCTCTGGCCGTCCTATCCCGGCTCACCCCCGCTTCTCCGCGGCGCTCCCGCCGACCTGGCCCTCCCGCGTCTCGCGGACGGCGTACGAGCCGAGGGTGCCCTCCAGTCGGTCAAAGGCCCGGACGGCCGAGGGGCGGACGGCGGCGGCGATGGCGGCGTGGTCCTCGCCGGCCAGTGTGCGGCGGAAGACCTCGGCGAGCACGGCCCGGTCGACGGCGGCGAGCAGGGCGGCGGCGACCCGGCTCTCGAAGTCGACGGGTATGGCGTGCACGGCCTCGGCGAGCGCCTCGGCGAGTGCGGTCTCGCTCAGTTCGTGCAGTTCGCGCAGTCGTGCGCCGAGGGCGGGGCTCTCAGCGACGGTCCGGGCGAAGTCCGGGCCGGAGAAGCCGAGTCGGGGGTCGTGGCGGTCGAGCCCGGCCAGGCAGTCGCGGCGCAGCGCGGCGAGGGCGGACTCGCCGGGAGCTCGCTCGGCGACGGTCCGGGCGAGCCGGCCGGCGAGCTCCTCGTGCATGTCGAAGAAGAGGTCCTCCTTGCGCGGGAAGTGGTTGGTGACGGTCATCTTGGCGACCCCGGCCGCGGTCGCCACCTCGGCGACGGTCGTGCGGTCGAAGCCGCGCTCGATGAAGAGCCTGGTCGCGGCGTGCGAGATCGCCTCGCGGGTGCGGCGCTTGTTGAGCTCGCGGAGGTTCGGGGCGGTCCCGGTGTCGGTCATGGCGGTGAGCCTAGCGCAGTTCGCTGGGTCCGTCACAGTAATTAGGCTTGACCTAATGGATGGGTCCGTCCTAAGTTCTTTCTCGGGCGGCCGGAGCGGCTGCCGAGGAACGAGCCTGGGGAGGGCGCATGACCGTCTCGGTCGCGAGGAAGAGCGGATTGGGGGCGGTCCGGTCGACGAGGCCGGAGCCGTTGCCGCCGGGCCTGATGAGGACGGGGGTGGTGCTCGCGCTGGGCCCGGTCCTGGCCCTGCTGGACACCACGATCGTGAACGTCGGCATCGATGCCGTCACCCGTGAGCTGCACAGCTCCGTGGCGGCGGTGCAGTGGGTGGCGACGGGCTACCTGCTGGCGATATCGCTGACCATGCCGCTCTCGGGCTGGGCCGCCGGCCGGTTCGGCGCCCGCCGGGCCTGGCTGGCCTCGGTGGTGCTGTTCGTGCTCGGGTCCGCACTGTGCGGCCTCGCCTGGTCGACGGGCAGCCTGATCGCCTTCCGGGTGCTGCAGGGCGTCGGCGGCGGGATGATCCAGCCGCTCGGGCAGGCGATCATGGTGCAGGCGGCCGGGCCCTCCCGGATCGGCCGGGTGATGGGCACGCTGCTGCTTCCGATCAGTCTTGCTCCCGTCCTGGGGCCGATCCTCGGCGGGCTGGTGCTGGAGCACCTGGACTGGCGCTGGATGTTCCTGCTCAACGTGCCGGTCGGGCTGGTGACGGTGCTGCTGGCGGCCCGCTGGCTCCCGGCCGCGGAGCGGTCCGAACTCCCGGCGCCCAGGCTGGACGTGACGGGCCTGGCGCTGCTGTCGCCCGGTCTGGCCGCCCTGGTCTACGGGCTCGCCACGATCGGCGGGGGCGGCGCGGCGGGCCGGGTGGCGGCCGCGGCGGGGGCGGTGCTGCTGGTGGCCTACGGGTGGCACGCGCTGCGGGTCGGGCGCGGTGCGGGCCGGGCCCCGCTGATCGACCTGCGGCTGTTCGCCCGGCGGGGCTTCGCGGTGGCGACGGCGAACAGCTTCCTGCAAGGGGCCGTGCTGTACAGCTCGATGTTCCTGGTGCCGCTCTACTACCAGCAGGTGGAGCACACCGGCGCCGTCGCGGCCGGGCTGCTGCTCGCGCCGCAGGCGCTCGGCACGGCGGTCACCTCGCTGCTCTCCGGCCGAATAGCCGACCGGGTCGCGCCGCGCCCGCTGATCCTGCTCGGCATCGGCTGCTCGCTGCTCGGCACCCTCGCCTTCACCCAGCTGGGGCGTGGCTCCGGCCCGGCGGACTGGCTGGTCGTCGGCTCGCTGGCGCTGCGCGGGGTGGGCATGGGCATCACCGTGATCCCCGGCATGGCGGCGGTGTACGGGAGCGTCGACAAGGCCCAGGTGCCCGCTGCCGCCGGCGCGGTGAACGTGCTCAACCGGCTCGGCGGAGCGCTCGGTACGGCGGTGCTGACGCTGGTTCTCCAGCGCGCACAGGCGGGGCAGCCGGGCCTTCCCGGCGCGGCCTTCGGCACGACCTTCTGGTGGGTGCTGGCCCTGTCCGCGCTCTCGATCGCGCCGGCCCTGCTCTACCCGGGCGCCGCCCGCAGGGCGGCCTGACCGAAGATCATTCCGCAGTTCCCTTCCGAACCACGACCTTGGAGGTACCCGTGTTCACCAAGCACCCCGGCGGCCTGCGTCTGCTCACCGTGCACGCCCACCCCGACGACGAGTCCAGCAAGGGGGCGGCCACCCTCGCCCGGTACGCCGCGGAGGGCGTGGACGTCCTGGTCGCCACCTTCACCGGAGGCGAGCGCGGGTCGGTGCTCAATCCGGAGCTGGACCGCCCGGAGGTCCGCGCCGACCTCACCCGGATCCGGCGCGAGGAGATGGCGGCCGCGCGCGACATCCTCGGCGTGCGGCAGCGGTTCCTCGGCTTCGTCGACTCCGGGATGCCGGGCCCGGACGAACCGCTGCCGGAGGGCTGCTTCGCCGCCCAGCCGGTGGAGGTCGCGGCGGCGCCGCTGGTCGGGCTGATCCGGGAGTTCCGTCCGCACGTCCTGATCACCTACGACGAGACCGGCGGGTACCCGCACCCGGACCACGTGATGACCCACCGGGCCGCCGTGGAGGCCTTCGAGGCCGCCGCCGATCCGAAGTGCCACCCGGAGGCCGGCGAACCCTGGCAGACGGCGAAGCTCTACTACCACCTGGCGCTCTCCCGGCCCTGGTTCCAGACGATCCACGACGCCATGACGGAGCGTGGCATCCCCTCGGCGATGGGCGAACTGCTCGCCGGGTGGCCCGATACCCCGCCCGCCCTCGCGACCACCACCCGGATCGCCTGTGCCGAGCAGTTCGCCGTCCGGGACGCGGCGATGCTGGCGCACGCCACCCAGGTCCAGCCCGGGGTGGCCTTCATGGCCCACTCGCGGGACGTCGAACGCGAGGTCTGGCCGACCGAGGACTACCACCTGGCGCGCAGCTTCGCGGCCGGTCCCGAAGGTGCCGTCGGGGTGGGCGGGGCCGGCCAGGCAGGCGCCGAGGGCGGGACGGGTGCGGTCGAGACCGACCTGTTCGCCGGGTTGCGGGTCGGTCGGAACGACGGGGAGGGGGAGTAGGGAAGCCGGGCAAGGGCCGCTCAGAGCGCGGCCAGCACCCCGCAGAGCGCGAGGAGGCCGCAGATGCCGAAGTTGACCAGCTTGTGCGAGAGGAAGACCGCCGCGAACTCGCGGATGGTCGCGCTCGGCCAGTAGTACCGGGCGGTGGGCGAGCCGAAGACGTGCCCGTTCACGCCGGTCCTGCGGGCGGTCAACGCGGCCCGGAAGGCGTGGAAGTTGTTGGTCACCACGACGCAGCGGTAGTCGGGCTTGGCCTGCTCCATGATGGCCCGGCTGAACAGCAGGTTCTCCTCGGTGGTGCGCGAGCGGTCCTCCCGCTCGATGTGCTCGGCGGGGAAGCCGCGTTCGACCAGGTAGTCGGCCATGGCGTGGGACTCCGGCAGCTTCTCGTCCGGGCCCTGGCCACCGGAGGTGATCAGCACCGGCGGGTTGCCGCGCGCTGCCTGGGCCTCGTACACCTCGCGGCCCCGGTTGAGCCGGCTGGCGAGCAGCGGCGGCACGCGTTCGCCGCCGATCAGCCCGGAGCCGAGGACGACCACGAAGTCGACGTCCCGGCGGGGCCGGTGGCGGCCGTACAGGAAGGCGTAGCCGACGAAGCAGACGAAGAGGAAGGAGATGTAGCCGACCACCAGGACGGCGGTCCCCGCCAGGATCGCGAGCCGCGGTGAGTGGGTGACGATGGCGGCGCCCAGCAGCGCGATCACGGCGATGATGCCGAGCCCGGCCAGCAGGGACAGCAGGTTGGCCGGACGGGTGCCCTCCTTGCGGATCATCGTCACGCCGTTGGAGAGCAGGAACCAGACCAGGGCCACCGTTCCGACGGTGGGCAGCAGGACGATCGCCACGGCCGCGAGCTCCGCCACCAGTGTGGGTGCTTTGCGGAGTTCGGCGAGCAGGGCGAGCGAGAGGAGCGAGACGGCGATGCCGAGCAGCACGGCGTTGCTGAACTGGCGTCGGTCGCGCAGTACCCCGATTCCGAACAGGAGGAAGAACAGCGCGGCTGGAGCGTAGGCGAGCATGGTTCGTATCGTAGGGGGAGGGTTGGAGAGGTGGATCAGGCGAAGCGGTCGACCGCCGCGCGGAGGGCCTCGGCCATCTTCGGACTGCCGGTGTGTCCGGCCTCGTCGATCACCGTCAGCTTCGCCTCCGGCCAGGCCTCGGCCAGGTGCCAGGCGGTGTCGAGAGGGCCGCCGAGGTCGAGCCGTCCGTGGATCAGTTCGCCCGGGATCCCGGCCAGCCGGCCGGCGTCGCGCAGCAGTTGGTCGTCCGGGAGGAAGGCCCGGTGCGAGAAGTAGTGCGCCGCGATCCGGGTGAAGGCCATCAGGGCGTCGGAGGGGCGGTCCGAGTAGGCGTTCGGCTTGCCGAGCACCTCGTGCGAGATCACCGCGTCCTCCCAGGCGGCCCAGGCGCGGGCGGCGGCCCGACGGGTGCCCTCCTCCGGGCTGTTGAGCAGTCGGCTGTAGGCGGAGAGGAGGTCGAACACGTCGCCGTCCTGGTCGGCGGCGGGCAGGAAGTCGCGGAACTCCGCCCACGGGCCCGGCAGGAAGCGGCCGACGCCCTGGTACAGCCACTCGGTCTCGGCCGGGCGGGTCGTGGTCACCCCGCAGAGCACGATCGCGGAGACCCGTTCCGGGTGGGCCTGCGCGTACGCCAGGATCAGGGTGGAGCCCCAGGAGCCGCCGTACAGGAGCCACTTGTCGATGCCCAGGTGCTCGCGCAGCTGCTCCAGGTCGGCGACCAGGTGGGCGGTGGTGTTGTGCTCCAGCCCGGTCGACGGGTCGGCGGCGTGCGGCAGGCTGCGTCCGCAGCCGCGCTGGTCGTACTGGACGACGCGGTAGCGCTGCGGGTCGAAGTACCGTCGGCTGCCCGGGCTGTGGCCCGACCCTGGCCCACCGTGCACCACCACGGCGGGCTTCCCGCCCGGGGCGCCGGAGGTGTTCCAGTGGATCCGCTGCCCGTCGCCGACGTCCAACAGGCCCTGTGCGTGGGGTTCGTCGTGCTGGTACGGCTCGGACACCGGGGACTCCTCCGTGGACGTTCGGACGGGGCGCCGGGCGAGCCTACCCGCTGTCGGGCGGGGCGGAGTCCGAAATTCGGAGCCCGGGATTCGGAACCCGGTACTCGGGGCCCGGTGTCCGGCGTCCGGTGTTCAGCGTCCGGAATCCAGCGTCCGGCGTTCAGAGTCCGATGTTCAGTCCGAAGGCGGTGTCGAAGGAGGCGTAGCCGACGCAGAGGATCAGCCAGAGGCCGAGCGCGCCCGCGATCCCGGTGGTGATCCGGCCGAGCCGGGTGCGCTGTTCCTTCGGCCGGCGCCGGTGGCGGATGCCGTGGACGAGACCGCACAGGCCCGCCGCGGCGAGCGCGTAGGCGGCGGCCGGGCTGGTCCGGTGGAGCGTCTGGGCGAGGAAGAACGCGCCCGCCAGGGAACCCGTGGTGAGTGCGAGGAGCAGCACGCCGCCGACGGTTTCGAGGACGAACTCGCCGAGGCAGCCGGCCGAGTCGCGGGCCAGGCCGGTCGCGAGGCCGGTGGCCAGCCCGACCTGACCGCCTGGGACGGGGGTCGGGTCCCCGGGCTGGTGCCCGCCCGGCTCCGCCCCCGGCTCCTGTGCTGCCTGCTCCCCGGTCATGCCCCGCCCGCTCCTTTGCCCACCCTTTACCTGGTGGGTAGCGTAGCGGATCCTCGTGGCGGCGCCGCAGGTCAGCGGTGGTCCGGCGGCAGCAGGGCGGCCAGTCCGTCGAGGATGCGCTCGACGCAGAACTCGAACCGGACGTCGAGGTTCGGCTCGGTGAGGTCGGTGGCGAGTGCGACCAGGTTGGGGAAGTCCTCGACGGGCAGTGCGCGGAAGCGTTCCCGGACCTCGGTGACGACGTCCAGCCGGCTGGCGCCCTGGGCCTCGGCGGCCGACAGCGGCGACTGCTCCTGGAGGACGAAGCCCTGGACGAAGGAGCTCAGCAGGTAGGTGGTCAGGGCGGCGTGGGTGTCGGAGAACCCGGCCTCGCGCAGGCGGTCCAGCTGGTCGTCCAGCAGGCCGAGCATGTGCGGTCCCGGTGCGAGGCGTCCGGCCATGACCTTGGCGGCGTCGCGGTTCTCGTGCAGCAGCCGACGGTAGTTCCAGCAGTATCCGCGCATCTGGACCCGCCAGCCGCCTTCGCGGGGCGGAGGCTCGGCCGAGGCGATGATCGCGTCGTTGAGCAGGTCGAGCAGCTCGTCCTTGTTGCGGACGTGCCAGTACAGCGAGGCGGCCTTGACGCCGACCTCGGCGGCGACCTTGCGCATGGACAGTCCGGCCAGGCCGTCCCGTTCCAGCACGCGGAGCGCCGCCTGGGCGAGGGCTTCCCTGGTCAGGGCGGGGGGCGTGGCGTGGTGCGCCGGTGTGGCGCTGTCGTTCTCCGGCACGGCTGTGCGGACACCTCCGGGTGCGGCTGCGGAATCCCGTTTCCAATCTAACACCGTTAGGGGCACTCTGTGGGCACCGGACTCGCCCCTAACGGTGTTAGGGGCTCAGGCGTGGGAGGGAACCCATGGAAGGAACGAGCGCCCGCCGCAAGCGGCTCGCGCTACTGACGCTCTGCGTGGCCATGTTCATGGCCATGCTGGACAACGTCGTCGTCAACGTCGCCCTGCCCCGCATCGGGCAGGACCTGGACGCCGGGATCAGCGGCCTCCAGTGGGTCGCCGAGGGCTACAGCCTGGTCTATGCCGCCCTCGTGCTGACCGGCGGCGCCGTGGGCGACCGCTACGGCCGCACCCGGATGTTCGTGCTGGGGCTGGGCCTGTTCACGGCGGGCTCCGCGCTGGCCGCGCTCGCCGGGACGATCGAGGTGCTGGTCGGCGGCCGGATGGTCCAGGGCGTGGGCGCCGCGCTGCTCACCCCGGGCAGCCTCACCCTGCTGGGCCACGTGTTCACCGACGAGCGCGAGCGCACCAGGGCCATCGGCCTCTGGTCGGGGGTGTCCGCACTGGGCCTGTCGATCGGCCCGGTGATCGGCGGCCCCATGGTCGAACACCTCGGCTGGGCCAGCGTGTTCTGGATCAACGTGCCGATCGGCGTGGTCGGCGTGGTGCTCGCCGCCAAGGTCCTCCCGGGCATCCCGCCACGGGCCCGGCGGATCGACTTCGGGGGCTTCGCGCTCTCCGCGGCGGGCCTCGGGCTGCTGGTGTACGCCCTGATCGAGGGGCCGTCACGGGGTTGGAGCGACTCCCTCGTGGTCGGCTGCGGTGCCGCCGCGCTCGCCCTGCTGGTCGCCTTCCTGCTGCTCGAACTGCGCCTGGCCGAGCCGATGCTGGAGCTGCGGCTGTTCCGGGACAGTGCGCTGAACGGAGCGCTGCTGAGCGGCTTCATGGTCAGCTTCGGGATGTTCGGGGCGCTGTTCTTCCTGCCGCTGATGATGCAGGGCGTGCTCGGCTGGTCCCCCTCCGGCGCGGCCTACGGCGGGCTGCCGATGACCGCCATGCTGGTGGTGGCGGGCCCGCTGTCCGGCCGGCTGGCGGCCCGGTACGGCCCCCGGCTGCCGATGGTGCTCGGGCTCGCGCTCTGCGCGGTCGGCCTCGGCGGGCTGTCGCTGTACGGCGACCACGCCCACTACGTCGAGTACCTCTGGACTCTGTTCACGCTGGGCTTCGGGATGGGCCTGACCTTCACCCCGATCTCGATCGCGGTGCTCCGGCGGGTCGCTCCGGCCCGGACCGGGATGGCCTCGGCGACCGTCAACACCCTGCGTGAACTCGGCGGCGTGCTCGGGATCGCGGTGCTCGGCGCCGTCCTGACCAACCGGATGACGGACGAGCTGACCTCGGCCCTGCACCGGCTCGGTGTCCCGCCGGGGGCGGTGGGGCCGATCGCGGACGCGCCCACCGGTGCCGCGCACGGCGGTGGCGGCCCGGCCGGAGCGCTGCCCGCGCCGGTCCAGCAGGCGGTGGACGGCGCCTTCGTCGACGGCATCCACCTCGCACTGCGCTGCGGATCGGCCGCACTGGCCGTCACCGCCGTGCTGGTCGCGGTGCTGCTGGGCCGGGCCCGCCCGATCGCCCAGGCCGACCCCGGCGCAGCGCAGGCTGAGGAGCTGGCCGGGGCGAACCGGTAGCCCCGGTCGGCCGGGCCCCGGCCGAGCAACGCCCGGTCGAGCAACGCCCGGTCGAGCAACGCCCTGGTCGAGCGGTGCCTCGGTCGGGTGCTGCCGGACAGTTCTGACGCGCCCGGGCCCCACCGGTTCAGCGGATCCCCTCCACCGCGGCCTGGGCCGCCCGGGCCAGCTCCCGCCGGGCCCCCGCCCGGGTGGGCTGCGGTCCGGGCGGCGGGATCGGCGGCAGGAAGGTGACCTCGGCGACCAGCCCCCGCACCGCGACCACCCGGGCGAGCGAGGTGAGCAGCCCGTCGTCGCCGATGAAGGCGGGCGCGCTGGTCGGCCGCCCGTCCGCGAGCCGGTAGCGGATCGTCACCGGCTGGACGAAGGCGCCGGCCTCCACCGCGGCCTGGAACAGGGCGGGCCGGAAGCGCCCGCTCTCCCGCCCGCACCAGGTCGACCCCTCCGGGAAGACGATCACCGGGTGTCCGGAGCGCAGCACCTCGGTCACCGCCGCCACGGTGTCCGGGAGCGTGCGCAGCCGGTCGCGGTCCAGGAACACGGTGCCGCCCCAGGCGACCAGGGGCCCGAGCACCGGCCACCGCCGGACCTCGGTCTTGGCCAGCGACCGCCCCGGTCGACCGGCCGCGAGCAGCGGGATGTCCAGCCAGGAGACGTGGTTGGCGACCACCAGCGCCCCGTCGGCGCCGACCGCCCGGCCGTCCCGGCTCCGGGCGGAACCGCTCCGGAGGAAGCCGCCCGCTCCGGTCCGCCCGTCGGCCCCGTCCGTCCCGGTCCGCCCGTCCGCCCCGTCCGTCCCGCTCCGCCCGGCTGCCCCGGGCGCCCGGGCCGTGCCGAGGTGCACGGTCACCCCGAGGGAGCGCAGCACCACCCGCGCCCAGAGCCGGATCATCCGGTCCCGGGCGCCGTACGGCAGCAGCCGCACCGGCAGGGTGAGCAGCACGCCGACCGCCACCGCCACCAGGCAGGCGGTCAGCCGCAGCACGCGCCGGGGGTGCGAGACCTCCGGTGCGCGCTCGCCCAGGCAGGTCTCCGGCCGGCAGGGCGCGGTCGGCAGCCAGACGCTCATGACGACCTGCCCGGGGCGGTCGTTCCGGACAGGAAGTGCCGCAGGTAGCGCGGGTCGGTGCGCTCCAGCGACAGCAGGACGTACAGGTCGGCGCAGTCGAAGTCCGGGTCGTGGGCGGGCTCGCCGCAGACCCAGGCGCCGAGCCGCAGGTAGCCGCGGAGCAGGGCGGGCAGGGCGCCGCGCTCGGCGCGCGGCACGCCGGTGGCGTCCCAGCGGCGGTGCGGGGTGACCCGGTACTCCGCCGGGGCCAGGTACTTGGCGCTGACGGTGTCCCAGACCCGGGCCCCGGTGGCGCCGCCGTCCGCCAGGTCGATGGAGCAGCAGCCGCCGACCCAGGTGTTGCCGGTGTCGGCGAGGTAGCGGGCGATGCCGCCCCACATCAGGTTGATGACGGCGCCGTTGCCCCGGTGCTCGGGGCTGATGCAGGAGCGGCCGAGCTCGACCAAGCCGGGCCGGACGGGGGCCAGCGCGGAGAGGTCGAACTCGCCGTCGGAGTACAGCCGTCCGGCCCGGCGGGCGGCTTCGGGGCGGAGCAGCCGGTAGGTACCGACGACGGGCCCGTCCTCGCCCTCGCGGACCAGCAGGTGGTCGCAGTACTCGTCGAAGGGGTCGACGTCGAGTCCGGCGACGGGGCTGTGCAGGACGGCGCCGAGCTCGGCGGCGAAGACCTGGTGGCGCAGCCGCTGGGCGGCGCGCACGTCGTCCTCGTCGCGGGCGAGGGAGACGGTGTAGGCGGTCGGCGCCGGGGCCGGCCGGGTGCGGGGCGCGGGGACCGCCGTGGTGTCGTGGGTGGGGGCGACTGCGGACGGAGCGTACGTGGGGACGGTGGTCATGGCGGACCCTCCAGGGCAGCACGATCGGCGGTGCCGTGGATCGCCAGGGCACCGTCCCGGCCCGCTGGGGTCGTGCATCGGGCGCGGACCGGTCCCCGTATGTGTCTCCAAGCCGGTTGGCATTCACGTTGCGGGCCGGAGGAGCGCAGATGTGCACCTGTTGAATGGGACCACCCAGGGCGGGCCTTGGCCTGTCGGTCATCTGCCCGGCACCGGGCGGTCGTTCGTCCGGGGTGGACAACGGGGGCGCGCACCTGATGCGTACGCGCCCCCAGGGGCCGCCCCCAGCCGGTGCGCCGAGGGTCTGTCCCAGGGCCACCCCGAGGGTCAGAAGGCCCGCCAGCCCGCCGGGTCGACGCCGCCCGGGACGGCGTCGGCCGGCCCGTACGGTTCGCGGGTGTAGACGAAGGAGCCGACGTCCAGGTGGCTGACGGTGCCGTCGGGGTGCCGGACCACCCGCAGGGTCTCGCCCGCGTAGTAGCGGTCGAGGCCCAGCCAGGTGCCGTCCGGCTGCGGCCGGAAGCGGGAGCCCCGGCCCGCGCCGGTCAGCGGGGTCAGTTCCAGGACGCCCTCGGCGCGCAGCCGCAGGGCGTTGGGCGCGGCGCCCCAGTACCAGGGCCCGGTGAGGGCCAGCAGCTCCTCGTCGACCTCGGGCAGCGGACGCCAGGCCTCGGGCAGCCGGGGTTCGTGGGCGGCCGTGATGCCGATCAGCTCGGCGGTCAGCCGGCCGGTGCCGGCACCGGTGGCGTTGGACAGCGCGAAGGCGGCCAGGCCGTCCTCGGGGCTGATCCACAGGCAGGCCGTGAAGCCGGGCATCGAGCCGGTGTGCCCGTACAGCACCCGGCCCTCGTGGCGGGACAGTTGCACGCCGAGGCCGTAGGCGGAGGTCCACTCGGCGTCCTCCGGGCCGACTTCGGGGCGGCGCATCTCGGCGAGGGTGTCGGCCTTGAGCACCTCGTCGTCGCCGGCCGAGAGGAAGGCGGCCCAGCGGGCCAGGTCGACACCGGTGGACCAGAGTTGACCGGCGGGCGCCATCAGCCCGGTGTCGGTGAGGGGTTCGGGGAGCATGACGTCGGCCCACGGGTGGACGGCGAAGCCCCCGGCGTGCGGGTGCTCGGGCAGCAGGGTGGTGCGGTCCATGCCGAGCGGGTTCAGCACCTCGCGGCGCAGCACCTCGCCCCAGGGCTCGCCGCGCAGCCGCTCGACCAGGGCGCCGAGCAGCGCGTAGCCGGGGTTGGAGTAGTGGTGGCGGCGCCCGGCCGGGTGCTTGAGCGGGCCGGACTCCTCCAGCAGGCCGCCGAGTTCGGGCCGCAGGCCGCCGTCGGTCCGCTCCCACCACGGCCCGGGCGTCTCGGCGGCGAGCCCGCCGGAGTGGGCGAGCAACTGGGCGACGGTGAGGTCGTCGGCCGGGGTGCCGGGCAGGTGGCGGCCGAGCGGGTCGGCGAGGTCGAGCAGGCCCTCGTCGCGCAGCCGCAGCACCAGTACCGCGGCGAAGGTCTTGGTGAGCGAGCCGATCCGGTACTGGACGTCCAGGTCCGGTGCGTGCCCCTCGATCATGCTGCGGGCACCGGTCCACACCAGTCGGCCGTCCCGCACCACGCCCGCCACCATCGAGGGCGTGCGGCCCTCGGCCTGGGCGACGGCGGTGCGGTGCAGCAGGGCGCGGGCGGTGGTGGGCAACAGCGGGTCGGGCAGGTCGGGGAGATGATCACTGTTCGGCATGCCCGGACAGTAGCCCAGCCGGCCCGGGAACCCTGTTGAATATCCGCTCGGTCCGGCCCTACCCGCTCAGCCAGGCCTACCTGCTCGGCCCGGCCTACCCGCTCGGCCAGGCCGACTACCCGCTCAGCCCGGCAGCGGCGGCAGCTCCGGCCGCTCCAGCCACGCCTCGAACAGCGGGCCGAGCGGGGCCGTGGTGTACCGGGAGGCGTGCGCGAGGAGGTCGCCGGTGGTGACCACGCCGTGCCGGTTGACGCCGGCCCA
Organism: Kitasatospora sp. NPDC059146; assembly: GCF_042786665.1. NCBI lineage: Bacteria > Bacillati > Actinomycetota > Actinomycetes > Kitasatosporales > Streptomycetaceae > Kitasatospora > Kitasatospora sp. NPDC059146. Next base: position 37,980 of record NZ_JBHZCY010000009.1, read on the forward strand.
GTCCCGCAGCATCGCGAAGAACGCGTCCTCGCCGAGTGCCCGCCGCAGCGCGTGCACCACCAGGCCGCCGCGCTGGTACAGCCGGTCGTCGAACATCAGCCGGCGGCCCGGGTCGCCGAGCCGGAGGTCCTGCGGCAGCCCGGCCAGCAGCCGGTGCGCGGCGGCGGCGTGCACGGCCGCGGCCGGGCCCCCGGCGTGCTCGGACCAGAGCCACTCCGCGTACTTGGCGAAACCCTCGTTCAGCCAGATGTACCGCCAGTCGGCGATCGTGACGCTGTTGCCGAACCACTGGTGGGCCAGCTCGTGGGCGATCAGCCGCTCACGCTCCCAGCCGCCGCCGAGGTGGTTGGTGCCGAAGGTGGCCACGCCCTGCGCCTCCACCGGGACGTCCAGTTCCTCGTCCGCGACCACCACCGCGTACTCGCCGAACGGGTACGGCCCGAAGACCTCGGCGAAGTGGGCCATCATCGCGGGCTGCCGGGCGAAGTCCCGGGTGAAGTCCCCGACCAGCCGTTCCGGCACGTACCCGGTCTGCGGCACCGACGGCCGGGCGGCCAGCGGCACCGCCCGGTAGTGCCCGATCGAGACCGTCACCAGGTACGGCGAGGTCGGCGCGCTCTGCTCGTACACCCAGGTGGTGCTGGACGCCCGGGTGGTCCGGGTGAGCAGCCGTCCGCCGCTCAGCACCGTGAACGGGGACGGCGTGGTGACCGCCACCTGGTACGTCGCCTTGTCCGCGGGCCGGTCGTTGCACGGGAACCAGGACGGCGCGCCGACCGGCTGGCTGGCCACCAGCGCACCCTCGGTCAGCTCCTCCCAGCCCAGGCCGCCCCACGGGCTGCGCACCGGGCGGGGGTTGCCGGTGTAGTGCACCTCGACGGTGAACGCCGCACCCGCCGTGAGCGCCTTCGCCGGGCGGATCCGCAGTTTGCCGCCGCGGTGGGTGTAGCGGGCGGCCTTGCCGTCCACCAGCACCCGGCCGATCCGGAACTCGGCCAGGTCGAGCGCGAACTCGGCCAGGGCCGCGTCCGCGACCGCGCTCAGCCGGGCCGAGGCGGCCAGCCGGTTGGGCCCGGGCCGGTAGTCCAGCGCGAGTTCGTAGCGGTGCACCCGGTAGCGGTGGTCGCCGCTGGCGGGGAAGTACGGGTCCGGACCGGCGGCGGTCGGCGGGGCGTGCTTGGGCTTCACGGGGGCGGGCGCTTCCTGCGGGCCGGGACGGGTGGGGGTGGTCGTACCAGCGGTCGTACCGGCGGTGGTACCAGCGGTCGTACCAGGGGGAGGGGTGGTCACGACGTGGTCTGCCACGCCTCGATGGGGTTGCCCAGCCACCGCGTGTCCGCGGGGACGGACTCGGCCCGCATCACCAGCGAGGCCGGGCCCAGCGTGCTGCGCTCGCCCACCGTGCTGCCGGGCAGCACGATCCCGCCCGGGCCCAGGGTGGCGCCCTCGCGGAGGACCACAGTATCCATCCGCATGATCCGGTCGTGGAAGAGGTGGGTCTGCACCACGCAGCCCCGGTTCACGCTGACCCCGTCGCCGAGGGTGACCAGGTCCGCCTCCGGCAGCCAGTAGCTCTCGCACCACACGCCGTGCCCGACCTTGGCGCCGAGCGCGCGCAGCCACAGGTTCAGCACCGGGGTGCCCGGCACCGCGCCGACCAGCCAGGGCACCGCCAGCACCTCGACGAAGGTGTCGGCGAGCTCGTTGCGCCACACGAAGCCGCTCCACAGCGGGTGCTCCACCGCCCGGAACCGGCCGACCAGCAGCCACTTCGCGGCCACCGCCACCAGGCAGGCCACCCCGCCCGCCGCCAGCAGCAGCAGGCCGGACAGCAGCGCCGCCGTCAGCGGGGAGCCGTCCGCCAGCCAGGACAGCGCCGCCACGGTCAGCAGGCCCAGCGCCCCCGAGGCGAGCACCGGCAGCAGCCGGGCCAGCTCGACCAGCCCGCGCGCCCAGCGCAGCCGGGTCGGCGGCTCGTAGGTCAGGCTCTGGTCCGCCCGGTCGGCCGCGCGCGGCAGCCGCACCGGCGGCATGCCCAGGTAGGAGCTGCCCTTCTTCGCCTTCGCCGGCGTCGCCGACAGCACGCCCACCAGGCCCCGCTTGGGCACCGAGCGGCCCGGCGCGGTCATCCCCGAGTTGCCGAGGAAGGCCCGGTCGCCGACCTTCGCCTCGCCCAGGCGCATCCAGCCGCCGCCCAGCTCGTACGGGGCGATCAGGGTGTCGTCGGCCAGGAACGCGCCGTCCCCGACCGTGGTCAGGCTGGGCAGCGCCAGCACCGTGGACACCTCGGCACCCCGGCCGACCCGCATCCCCAGCGCCCGCAGCCACAGCGGGGTGACCAGTCCGGCGTACAGCGGGAAGAGCACCTCGCGGGCCCGGTCCATCAGCTGGCTGACCGTCCACGCCTGCCAGCTGACCCGGCCGTGCAGCGGGTGCACCCCGGGCACCAGGCCGGTGCTCAGCACCCGGACCAGCACCACCAGCTGCGCCGCGTACAGCGCGCCGTACGCCAGGGTGGCGGGCAGCAGGCCGAGCAGGGCGCCGCCGAGCGCCGGGCCGAGGCCCGCGCCCTGCTCGACGAACCGGGAGAGCACGGCGAGGGCGGCCGCGGCGGGCAGGACCGGCAGCAGGCCGAGCAGGGCGTCGCCGGCGCCGTACAGCGCGGCCCAGACGGGCCGGCGCACGGGAGTCCCCGCCGGCCAGGACCACTCGGCCCGGCCCAGCTTGACGGCGGGCGCGCCGCCCCAGCGCTGGCCGGTCGGCACCTGGCCGGTGACGCTGGAACCGGGCAGCACCTGGGCGCGCTTGCCGACCCGGGCACCGGGCAGCAGCGTCGAACGGGTGCCGACCACCGCGTCGGCGCCGACCTTGATCTGGCCGACCTCCAGCCGGTCGCCGTCCAGCCAGTGACCGGACAGGTCGACCTCGGCCTCGACGGCGCAGCCCCGGCCCAGCTTGAGCATCCCGGTCACCGGCGGCAGCGAGTGGAGGTCCACCTCCTTCGCGACCTTGGCACCCAGCACCCGGGCGTAGGGGACCAGCCAGGCGCCGGACAGCGCGCTCGCGCCGCTCAGCTCGACGAGCCGCTCGGCCGCCCACAGCCGCAGGTGCACGGCGCCGCCGCGCGGGTAGCTGCCGGGACGCAGCCCGCGCAGCAGCAGCCGGGCTCCGCCGGCCCCGATCGCCAGCCGGCCCGGCGAGCTGTACAGCAGCAGCGCGCCCGCACCGACCGCCCACCAGGAGGCGGTGGGCGCCCACGGGTAGTCGCCGACGTGCGCGAGCAGGTTCCCGGCGGCCAGCAGGGCGACCGTCCAGCGCAGGCCGACCACGGTGAACAGCGGGACCAGCAGGAGCAGCTGGAGCAGCTTGGCCCTGGTCGGCACCAGGGTGACGGTACGGGTCTCGCCGTCGGCGGTGGCCGTGCGCTCCAGGTGGCGGGCGAGCTTGCGCAGTGTCGGGTGCTGGTAGATGTCCAGCACCGCGGCGTTCGGGTAGCGGGTGCGCAGCAGGGTGGTCAGCCGGGCGGCGGCCAGGCTGCCGCCGCCGATGGCGAAGAAGTCGTCCCGGGCCCCGGCCACCTGCACGCCGAGGATCTCCGACCACTGCTCGGCCAGCCAGGCCTCGGTGCCGTACAGCCGCTCGCCCGGCCCGGCGGCCTCCAGCTCGGGCAGCGGCCAGGGCAGGGCGTTGCGGTCGACCTTGCCGGAGGTGCGGGTGGGCAGGGTCTCCACCGGGGCGAGCAGCGGCACCAGGGCGGCGGGCAGTTCGGCGCGCAGCCGCTCCACGGCCTGCTCGCGGTCGAAGCCGTCCTGGACCACCAGGTAGCCGACCAGCAGCTGGTTGCCGCCGCGCGCGGTCCGTACGGCCGCGGCCGCGCCGGCCACGCCGGGCAGTGCCTGCAGCGCGGCGTCCACCTCGCCGAGCTCGATCCGGCGCCCGCCGAGCTTGATCTGCTCGTCGGTGCGGCCGAGGAACAGCAGGCCGGCCGGGTCGGCCTGGACCAGGTCGCCGCTGCGGTAGGCGCGTTCCCAGCCCAGCGAGGGCAGCGGGGCGTACTTCTCGGCGTCCTTCTCCGGGTCGAGGTAGCGGGCCAGGCCGACCCCGCCGATCACCAGCTGCCCGGTGCCGCCGGGCGCGACCGGCTCCCCGGCCTCGTCGACCACGGCGAGGTCCCAGCCGTCCAGCGGCAGGCCGATCCGGACCGGGCCGTCACCGGTCAGCAGGGCGGCGCAGGCGACCACGGTGGCCTCGGTCGGGCCGTAGGTGTTCCACACCTCGCGGCCCTCGGTGACCAGGCGCTGCACCAGCTCGGGCGGGCAGGCCTCGCCGCCGAAGATCAGCAGCCGGACCTCGTTGAGCGCCTCCGCGGGCCACAGCGCCGCCAGGGTCGGGACGGTGGAGACCACGGTGATCTCCTGCTCGGCCAGCCACGGGCCCAGGTCGGCGCCGCTGCGCACCTGGGAGCGCGGGACGGGCACCAGGCAGGCGCCGTGCCGCCAGGCCAGCCACATCTCCTCGCAGGAGGCGTCGAAGGCGACCGACAGGCCGGCCATCACCCGGTCGCCGGGGCCGATCGGCTCCTCCTGGAGGAAGAGCGCGGCCTCGGCGTCGACGAAGGCGGCGGCGTTGCGGTGGGTGACCGCGACGCCCTTGGGCCTGCCGGTCGAGCCGGAGGTGAAGATGATCCAGGCGTCGTCGGCGGGGGAGGGGCGGCGCCCCGGGGCGGGCGGGCGCTCCGCGCTGCTGCTCAGGGCGCGCTCGGCGGTGCCGGTCAGGGCGCGCTCGGCGCCGAGCACGGCGGCGACGGCGGCCTCGCCGAAGACCAGCTGGGCGCGCTCGTCCGGGTCCTCGGCGTCCACCGGGACGTAGGCGGCGCCGGCCGCGAGCACGGCGAGGATCGAGACGTACAGGTCGTTGGTGCCGGAGGGCACCCGGACGCCGACCCGGTCGCCCGGGCCGATCCCGGCGGCGGCCAGGCGGCGGCGCAGCTGCTCCACCTCGGCGGCCAGGGCCCGGTAGCTGAGCACGGTGCGCCCGTCGTCGAGGGCCGGCTCGTCGGGGTGGGCGCGCACGGTGGCGTCCAGGACGTCGACCAGGGTGCGCGGGGCGGCGGCCGGGCGGCCGGGGAACAGGGCCCTGGGCGGCGCGGCGGGGGTCGGGGCGGAGTCCGTCCCCGGCTCCGTCCCCGGCCCCGTCCTGGGCCCTGGCGCGGGCTGCGGCGCGGGCCGCGGCGGCGTGGCGTTCTGCTTCGGGTGGCTCGGTTCAGCGGTCATGGCAGCCCGTGCGCTCCTCTGTCCTCGCCCCGTTCCTACCGATGTCCGGCCCCTGGGGCGGCGGGATCACCTGTTCGACGGGTGACCCCGCTCCGGGGCCGGAACGGACAACCCGACCGATGGTAGCCCCGGGGCGGCGAACCGGCAGTGGGCAGCAGAAGGGTCAACTTCGCCTTGAACGACCAAATCTGACGTTCCATCAGCTGACAACTGATGCCCGTTCGTGTCGATGTGACGATTCGTCAGTCGAATTGACGGATCGTCAGGTCGATTTTCCGATCGTGACCCATGCCACAGGAAATGCTGCTCCGTTCGGGTGGCGGGCCGGGCCCGGCGGGCCGGATCCGGCCCGCCAGGGGGTCGGACGGTCAGCGGAAGAGGTGCAGGTGCTCGCTGAGGAAGGCCGCCAGGCTGCGCGGGGAGCGTCCGGTCAGGCGGATGAAGGTGTCGTCCGGCACCTCCTTGCGGACCACCGCGAGCTGCTGGATCTCCACCACGTGGGCGGCCAGCCAGTCCGGCATCCCGGCCCGGCCGACCAGGTGGGCGTGCAGCTCGCCGGGCGCCAGGTCGAGGTAGCGGACCGGCCGGCCCAGCAGCTCGCCCAGCAGTGCGGCGAGTTCCGGGTAGCTGTAGGCGCGCCCGCCGGTGAGCGGGTAGCTGCCGCCGGCCAGCTCCGGGCGGGTCAGGACCTCCGCCGCGGCGTCGCCGATGTCCCGGACGTCCACGTAGTTGCACCGGGCCTGCCCCATCGCGCCGTGCAGCACCCCGCCGGCCGCCACGCCGGGTGCCAGCAGCAGCAGCTTCTGCAGGAAGGCGTACGGCCGCAGGACGGTCGTGGTGACGCGCAGCGACCGCAGGTGCTCCTCGACCAGGTGGTGGCCCCGGGAGACGGCGACCGGGGAGTCCGGTTCGGCGGCGGGGGCGGACACCTTGACGATGTGCTCCACGCCGCAGTCGACGGCCGCCTCGATCGCGGCCAGTTCGTACTGCACCTGGCGCGGGCCGTTGGCCATGGTGAGGAACAGCTGGTGCGCGCCCTGGAACGCCCGGCGCAGCGAGGCCGGGTCGGCGGCGTCGGCCGGGAGGGTGGTGGTCCGGGCGAGGGTGTGGTCGTCCAGCGTGGCGGCCAGCCGGGCGGGGTCGCGGCTGAGGGCGCGGGTCGGTGCGCCCAGGGCGGCCAGGCTGCGCAGGGTGGCACCGCCGGTGGCGCCTCCGGCGCCCATGATGACGATCATGATGTCTGCCTTTCGGGTCGGGGGGTGGTCGTGTTGCCGGAGAGTCGGTGCTGCGGTTCCCGGGTGGGCCGGCTGCCGCGCCAGCGCCAGGTGGTGATGGTCCCGGCGATCGCCGAGGAGACCGGCAGGTCGACCGGAAGCCGCCGCAGCCAGGGGCTGTCGGCGAGCGCCGGCAGGTGCGGGAGGTGCGGCAGGTGTGGGAGCCAGCGCGCGGCGGCCAGGCCGGCGGCGAGGCCGAGTGCGGCGGCGAACAGCCCGGAGGCGGCGGCCGCGAGTGCCCGGGGTGTCCGGGGTGGCGCGGGCCGGGCCGGACGGCGGCGGAGCGCGGCGCCGAGCGCGGCGGCCACCAGGGCGGAGGTGCCGCCGATGGTGGTGAAGGCGGCGACGACCAGCTGGGGCTGCCGGGTGACGGCCCCACCGATCGCGGCGCTGACGGCGGGCATCGCGTAGGAGGTCAGCACCTCCCGCCACAGGATGAAGGGCGGGGGTGCCCCGGGGGCCTTCTTGCTCACGGTTGCTCCTCGATGAATGTGGTGAGGTGCCTAAGTATTTGTACTTAGGTACCTAACTATTACGGTGAAGAGAAGGCGGGCCGCTCGGCGGCCCGCCTCGGGCTCGGGTGGTGCGGGGCGTCAGTCCTCGGTGAGGGCGTCGATGCCCGAGACGACCCGGGCCAGCAGGTCCAGGAAGGTCGCGCGCTCCTCGACGCTGAGGCCGCCGACCAGCGACTGCATCCGGGCGAAGTGCTCGGGCGCGAGTTCGCGCAGCCGGTCGGCGCCGCGCGCGGTCAGGATCACCACGTTGCCGCGGCCGTCCTCGGTCGACGGCCGGCGGACCACCAGCCCCTCCCGCTCCAGCCCGTCGACCAGGCCGGTCACGGTCGCCCGGGAGACCCCGAGGGTCGCCGCGAGCTGGGACGGCGACTTCTCGCCGCCGTGGTCCTCCAGGTCCGCCAGCAGCCGGTACCGGCCGGTCGAGAGGCCGAACCGCCCGAAGTGGACCTCCCCGGCCTGCCCGATCCGTGCCCCCGCCGCCATCAGCCGGGCCGCGACCAGGATCGCCTGCGGATCGGCCGACAGGCCGTAGCGGGCGATCTGCCGACGGGCCTGCTCGATGCTGGGGGCGGCGGGGCCGGTCTCGGGGTGCTGCGTCATGAAAGTAATATGGCGCCTCATCAGTTCCTGGTCAAGCCGCCCCGGTCACCCGTGCCCGGGAGGCAGGCCGGGCGACGGCACGCTACGGCCCCTCCGGGCGGTCGGTGCCCGGTCAGTGTCCGGTCAGGGCCCGGTCAGGGCTCGGCGCAGGCGGGTCAGCCAGTCCTGGGCCGCGCCCCGGACCCAGGGGTGCTGTGCCCGGAAGTCGTCCCAGGCCCCGGGTGGGAGGGAGAGGGTGTCCAGGTGCGGGGTGGTCGCGCTCGCCGAGGTGCCGGGTCCGTGGCGGAACACCCGGTGCAGCAGCTGCGGGGAGGGGCCGGAGCCGGCGGCCTCCGCGAGCAGGACGGCGTCGTAGAGGTCCTTGGGCTTGGCGCGGCCCTCCGCAGCGGAGTCGGCGTGCAGCCACAACAACTTCCAGGCGAGCGACAGCTCGCGGCTCGCGGTCCGCACGGGCGTCGGCGCGGCGCCGTCGCCCCGGGGGACGGCCGTCCACACGGGGGCCTCGGGCAACTGCTCGTCGCGGGCGAAGTCCAGTCGCACCTCGCCGGGCGGGAGGCCGTCGGCCCGCCAGGGGATGACCAGGCGGATGCCAGGGGTGTCGTACTCCGAGTAGGTCCAGTCGCCGTCGAGCCGGGCGGCGGCCGGGTCGAGGGTCAGCCCCGGGGCGGCCGTCGGCTGCTCGCGTACCAGGTCGAGCAGGGCCCGGTGGGGTGGGTCGGCCTCCGGCTCCGCCGCGTTGATCCAGTGCAGTCCTTCGGGTGCGACCACGGGTCGCAGGCCGGGTGTGTCGAACTCCTCGAAGGCCCAGATCTCGTACCGGGCGGCACCGTCGGCGGCTTCCGGCCACTGCTGGACGGTTGCCGGTTCCGCCACGTACGGGTACGGGTGCCCGGGATCGACGGGGATCAGCGGCGGCGGCGGGACGATCCAGTCGAGGTCGGCGGGCTCCCGTGCGTCGTCCCCCACCCAGGCCGGCATCACCATGCTTCCGCGCAGCACCAGGGTGTCCCCCAGGGGGGAGGCGGCGACCAGGGCGAGGAGGTGGTCGAGGGCGGCCCGGTGGGCTCGACGGTGCCCGGCGTGGTGCTCGAAGTCCCCCGTGAAACCCTTCATTTCCGCCGCTCCGCGCCTGCTCGTCCGTCCGGTCGTCGGTGGCCGACTGTAGCGGCGGGCACCGACAGCGTCCGGGCCGGCCGGGACCGCGGGGACGGGGAGGCCCGCGGTCCCGGCCGTGGGAGGCACCGGCCGACGTGGGGGCGTGGGCCGGTCTGCCCAGCAGCTCCGCAAGGGGGTGGTGGGGCTGCTGTGACCCGGAATGCTAGACCGGCCCGGGCTCCGTGAACAGACCTTTGACCTGCGAACTTTCGGCCGCGGACATGCCAGCGGGTCGGTGGTTCGCCGCCGGCGCGAGGCCGACCACGCCGAGCGCTGGGGCGCTCGACCGCCGTGCGGCCGGGGTCAGGAAGAGCGCCGCGGCGGGCGGTAGTTGGGCCTGGACCGCAACACCCTCAGCAGTTCGCCGAGTTCGTAGGGGTGGAACTCGCTCTTCGGTACGGCCACCGGGAGTTCACCGCGGGCGTAGAGGTACAGGTGGTCCCGGTCGTCCGTGATCCGGGTGAAGCGCGACCAGGAGAACGGCTGCCGGAAGTTCCCCGTCGTGAAGGCGCAGCCGCTGTCCTTGAAGGTGATGGTCAGCGGGCCGGGGTACTCCGCCCGGTGGCGGGCGACGCCGAGCCTGGTGACGAACGACTGCCAGAAGGCGAGCAGCGGCGCGACCACCACCAGCACCACGCCGAGCGCCGGCTGGCCACCTGTCACCAACAGGACGATGCCGCAGGCCACGAGCACCGCGCAGCAGGCCCGGACCACCGCGAAGCGGCGCCGGTACGCCCGCCGCACCCCGCGGTACTCCTCCTCGGCCGTCAGCTCGTAGCTGACGTGGATGCTCACAGTCCGCCCCCGGTGGTTCGTCCACTGCCCCGTCGTCCCGGCATCCTGCCAGGAGCGGCGGCGGCCGCCAAGTGCTGCGGTCCGCAGGGGCGTTCGGCGCTCAAGGACGGGCGGGATCCCCGGGGTCGGACACGGCGGCGGCGAAGCGGGCGGCCAGAGGCGTGGTCCGGCTGACGGACCGACGCCGCTACCTGGTCCCGGTCGTGGTGGTCTGCCCGGAGTTCACCCCGTGGCAGGCCCGGGTGCGGATCGCCGCGGGTGAGGCCCCGGGACTCGCCCGGGCCGAGCACGTCGACTTCGTCGACATCGACTCCGGCCACAGGCCACTGGCCACTGGCCACTGGCCCATGGTCACCAGGCCCGCCGAACTCGTTCACCTCCTCGACGACATGACGCCCCGGGGCTGACCCTGCACGCGCTCCGGCTGCGGAACCGGGTCGGTGCCCCGTAGTCGGGATCACCCCACCCGCGGGGCGCGTTCTGCGGCAGGATGTCGGCGTCGTCCCGCCCCGAGCTCAGGAGCGCCCCTCCATGCGCCGTGCTTCCATGGCCGCCTCCGCCGTCACCTCCGCTTGCGTCGCTGCGGCTCTGGCGGCCGTCCCGACGTTGTCCGGCTGCTCCTCGTCGGTGGTGGATCGGGACCGCAGCGCGGACGTCGGACTCGTCCTGTGTGCATCCGAAGGCGCCGATCCCGCCCTGGGCGGTCGGATGCGAACGGAGCGGTGCGCGATATCGGTCGACAACCGTTCTCCCCGCATGCTGGCGTACACGATCGACCTCGCCTGCACCAGCACCGAGCGCCACGCCTTCGACGCCGGCCGCATGCTCTACTACGTGCCGCCCGGCCGGCACACCATCGCCGGTGCCGGGATTCTGGACAGCGTCACCGACCGTGATCTGACCTGTCACATCGGTTCGGCGAGCGCCCAGGAGCTGACTCCGGAGGACGGCAGGCCGGAGCCGGCGGAGTCCCCCGACGGCGTGCTGGCGGCCGCGCTGGCGGGGCAGGGAACCGGCGGTGGTCCCGGCCATGTCGGTGCGGGGGCGTCGTCGGCGGCGGCCGGCGGGGCGTCGGCCGCCGCGCGGGCCGGGGACCCTGCCGCGGCATCGGCGTCCGCGGCTGCCTCCGCTTCGGCCGCGGCGTCGGCCGCTGTCTCGGCGTCAGCCTCGGCTGCGGCAGAAGCCTCGGCTGCTGCCGCCAGGACGGCGGCAGCGCAGCGGAAGGCGTTCGCCCAGGCCTACACGGTCGGCGACTACAGCGTCAGGATGAGCGCGGCGAACCCCGTCAACACCACGACCGTCGACCTCCTCCTCGATGTGACCTCGCACGATCCGAACACCGGGCTCGCCAGGCAGTTCGGACTCGTCGTCACGCTGCTGAACGTGGACGGCTCCGTGAACGCCGAGGGCACGGTGTGCGCCGAACTGTTGGGCGGCGACTCCCAGCGGCTCGAATTCAGCCCTGGCAGGGGAACGCCGGACTGGACGACAGCGCACGTCACCCGTAGTCCCACTGTGCCCTGCTGATCGTCCGGACTGACGGCCCGGCCATGAGGGCTCCGCCCGGGCGGGGGGAGCCGGGGCGGGGGTGTGGTCAGGGCGGCTGGTGCGGGGGAGCGGGGGTGGTGGTGGAGGGCAGGAGCCAGTCGGTGGTGGTGTGCGGGGGGCGGTTCGCGGGGGCGGGGCGGGGGGTGCCGCGGTAGTTCAGGTACATGCCGGTCAGGGCGGTGACCTTGGCGCGCAGCAGCCAGGGGTCGAAGGGCTTGACGATGAAGTCGACCGCCCCCGCGTCGTAGCCGCGCAGGACGTTCTCCGGGTCGGAGCCGATCGCGGTGACGAAGATGATCGGGATGTCGCGGGTCTGGGCGCGGCCCTTGATCTGGGCCGCGGTCGCGTAGCCGTCCATGCCGGGCATCTGTACGTCCAGGACGATGACGGCGATGTCGTTGTGCTGGAGCAGCGCTTTGAGCGCGTCCGGGCCGGAGGTGACGGCCAGCACGTCCCAGTCGGCGGCCGCGAGGACGGCCTCCAGGGCCACCAGGTTCGAGGGCTGGTCGTCGACCACCAGAACCCTGGGCCGACCGGTGGCGGTGGGGGCTGCGGTGTCGGCGGTGTCGGCCGTGGCGGCAGCCTCGATCCGCAGCGGGTCCTCGCCGGCCTGCTGCTCCGCCGCGATCAGCTGGCGTTCCAGCAGTTCGCAGCGGGCCTCGGCGGCCAGCCGGCGCCGGAGCGCCTCGCCCAACTCGGTCTCCAGCCGGGCGACCTCCTTCTCCAGGTCCTGCTTCTCCAGGAGCAGGTCCGCGCGGTCGTCGGCGTAGACGGCGACCTCGTCCGCACGGGCGCGCTCCCGCGCCCAGTCGCTCTCCAGCTGGTTGAGGCGCAGTTCCAGGTCGGCGATGCGGTGGTTCTTGTCGAGCAGGGCGTCGCCCAGGACGTCGCTGTGGGCGGCCGAGCGCCGTGACAGCCGGTCGGCCTCGGCCAGTTGGAACTGCAGCTGCTGGACGGCGTGGCCCACCGAGGCACTGGTCCTCAGCGCGGCCGCGTGGAGGGAGCGGAGGAGTTCGACGGTCTCCAGGGTGGCGACGGTGCCCCGGTCGGCGCCCACGTCGGTGAGCAGGTCCTGGACGAACTGCCAGGACGGGATCCGCTGCCCGGACAGGTAGCGGGACAGCGCACCCGGGCTCAGGTGCCGGCGCGAGCTGTAGCGGCGCACCGACACCGTGGGCCACAACCCCGCGAACAGGCTGCGCAGGGCCTCGGCGAAGGCGCGGCACTCCTCGTTCAGATCGGGGCTCAGCGGTTGCAGGTTCCCCACCCGGTCACCCCCCGGCGTTCTACGGGCTGCACAACGGCACCATCCTCGCAGTATCGGTGGGTTGTTCTGGTCGCGCTGACGGTGCGTCACAGCATGGACGGTCCGGGCCCCGTTGCGCCGCCGTTTCCGGGGTGGCAACACCGATCGGCAACACGGGGCGGTGGCCCGGGTGAAGCGTTCGGGCCCGCGGTGCCGCCAGCGGTGCCCCCGGCGGTGCCGCCGGTGGTGTCGCTGCCGGTGATTCGGCGGCCGGAGACCGGTGATCGACATCTGCGATGCTTGCCGCCATGAGCGAGCTTCGAACGGTGGGAATCGTCGGCCTGGGCCGCATGGGCCGGACCTTGGCGGCGGCTTTCGGCCGGGCCGTCGGGCCGGGCGGCCTCCACGCCAGCGGGCGCTCCGCCGCGAGCGTCGAGCAGCTCCGGCGGGCCGTCCCCGGCGTGCGGATCACGCCCCTGCGGGAGCTGCCCGGCGCCGCGGCGCTGCTCGTCCTGTGCACGCCGCAGTCGGCCCTGTCCGCCGTCCTGGGCGACCTGCGACCCGGGCTGACCGCTGACCACGTCGTGGTCACCATCAGCAACCGGCAGCCGCTGTCGGTGCTGGCCGGGGCGGTGCCGGGCCCGGTGGCCAAGCTGATCCCCAGTGCGGGCAACGAGATCGGCGCCGGCGCGACGCTCCTGGTGCCCGGGCCCGGGATGACGGAGGCGGCGACCGAGAACCTCCTGGCGTTGCTGCGGTCGTTCTCCACCCCGTTCGTCATCGGCGAGGAGCAGGGCCGCGCCGCGACCGACCTGGCGTCCTGCGGCCCGGCCCTGCTGGCCGAGGCCGCGGTGTCGATGGCCCGGGCCCAGTGCGAGCGGGGCGCCCCGCTGCCGAGGGAGCTGGCGGAGCGGCTGGTCAGCTGCAGCCTGGAGGCGGCGGGCCGCCTGGTCGGCGGCGGCGCCACGCCGGCGGAGGTGATCGAGCGGGTCGCGGTTCCCGGCGGCAACACCGCCGCCGGGATCGAGGCGGCCCGCGAGGGCCTCGACGCGGCGTGGCGCGCTGCCTTCCGGGCGACGCAGGACAACGAACGGTCCGACCGGCACCCGCACTGACGGCGGGGCGCGCGGGCCCGCCAGGCCCCTCGGCGTCCCGTTTCGGCGTTCCAGGGGCGCATCGTTCCCGCAGGTCAGAGGCCCTTTCGCCGTTCCAGTGTCCCCAACGGGGCGTTGGCTCTGGCGGCCGGGACGGACCGTTCCGCAGGCTTCGGTCATCCGGTCGACGTACGGTTCGACCGCTTGCCGAAGGGGCCCGAGCCCATGTCCGTCCGTACCTCCCGTACCTCCCGCACCCGGCTGGCCACCGCCGCCGTGGGTGTCGTGCTCGCCGCCCTGTCGGTCTCCGCCTGCACCGGCAACGGGGACACCGGGGACATCGCGACGACGACCGGCCCGACCCTCCGGGCCGCCGGTTCCGCCTCGCCCTCGCCCGCCTCGCCGGCGCCCGCCGCTCCGGCGGGCAGCGCCGGTACCACCGGGAAGCCCTCGGCCGCCGCAGTCGCGTCCACCGGTGCGAAGCCCGGGGCGAGCGCCCCCGCGTCCAAGCCGTCCGGCGGGCCGGCGCCGGAGGCGGCCAAGCCGGTCACCTGCACCGGCGACAACACCCGGACGACGGCCGCCCCGCTGAACCGCCCCGTGAACCACATGCTGCTCACGGTCACCAACACCGGTAGCGGCACCTGCTACCTGTACGGCTACCCGGCGGTCCGGTTCGGGGAGGCCCAGTCCGTGCCCCCGGTGATCACCGACTCCAAGCCGCAGGCCGTCGTCACGCTCAAGCCCGGCGAGTCCGGCTACGCCTCCGTGAACCTGTCCTCCACCGACGGCACCGACAGTGCCAACGGCCACACGGTGAACTCCCTGGTCGTCTACTTCCACGGCCCGTCCGGCAACGAGAGCGTCGGTGCCGGGTCCCAGCCCTCGCTGCCCGCGAAGGGCGTCTACGTGGACGACTCCCTCAAGGTCACCTACTGGCAGCAGTCGATGGACGACGCCACCTCCTGGTGACCCCCGGCAGCACCCTCCGGTGAGCGAACGAGTGAACGAGCGAACGAGAGAAAGGGACAACCACCATGCCCAGCACGCCCCGCAGGATCGCCCGGCTCCTGGTCGTCTACGTCGGCGCGGCCCTCCAGATCCTCGTCCTCGGCGCCCCGGAGGACCCCGACCTCTCCCGCGAGGCCGGCCTCGCCCGGCACTGATGCCCGGCACTGACGGTGCTGCGCGACGGTCGACGGGTGAGCGGCGGCACCTCGCAGGCGAACCGAACCGCGAAGAGTTCTTCGCGAATAACTCTTCGCAAAGAACTCTTTGCGGACTACCGTGTGTCGCATGGCTGATGCAGTGGAGGGGCCGGACGGCCCGCAGGGTGATGAGGACTCGGTCGTCCTGGATGCCAAGGGGCTGCGCGCCCTGGCGCATCCGGTGCGCGTGCAGTTGGTCGGGCTGCTGCGGAAGCACGGCCCGTCGACGGCCACCCGCCTCGCCGAGCGGCTGGGCGTGAATTCCGGTACGGCCAGCTACCACCTCCGGCAGCTCGGCGCGGCCGGTTTCGTCGAGGAGGACACCGAACGCGGCAACGCGCGCGAACGCTGGTGGCGTTCGGTGCACCGGACCACCTGGTTCAACGAACCGGAGCTGGCCGAGCGGGAGCCCGAGGCCGCACTGGCCTACCAGCAGTCCGTCGCCGCGATCTACACCCTGCGCACCCAGCAAGCCCTCAACGGGCTCCAGACGATGCCCCGCGCCTGGCGGAACACCTTCGACATGAGCGACTGGGCCTTGCGGCTCACGCCCGAGGAAGCCGCCGCCCTGTACCGGGAGCTGGCGGAGGTCATCGCGCGCTACCGGCGGGACACACCGGAGACCGCGGCCGGTGCCCCCGAGGGGGCCGAACGGGTCGCCGTGATCACGCAGATCCTGCCCGAACCGGACGCGCCGGCCACGTCGTCGCTCCCCTCCGGCCCCCAGGAAGCGGAAGGAAGTCCGACGTCATGACCGACGACGCCCCGGAGGCCGGCGGCATACCCGGCAAGAGGTCCTTACGGCCGCTGGGCGGGGTGCTGGCGGCCATGGTCGTGTCGCTGACCGGCACGCGGATCTCCGTCGTGGCACTGCCCTGGTTCGTCCTCGTCACCACCGGCAGCGCCACCCTGACCGGACTGGTGGCCTTCTGCGAGATGGCTCCCTACGTGGTGGTCAAGGCGTTCACCGGACCGCTGGTGGACCGGATCGGCCCGCGGGCCGTCTCCTGGACCACCGATCTGGCCAGCGCGACCGCCGCCGCCGCGGTTCCCCTGCTCCACGCCCTGGACCTGCTCTCCTTTCCCCTACTGCTGGTTCTCGTCGCGCTGATCGGCGCGGCCCGGGGCCCAGGCGACCTGGCCAAGGAGGTGATGGTCCCGGAGGCGGCCGAGCGCGGCCGGGTGCCGCTGGAACGGGCCACCGGTCTGGCCGGTGTGATCGAGCGGCTCGCCTCCACCGTCGGCCTGGCGGTCGGCGGATCCCTGGTGGCCCTGCTCGGTCCCCTGACCGGGCTCGCCGTCAACGCGGGCTGCTTCGCCCTCGGATCAGTGATCATCAAACTCGCGCTGCCCCGCGGCATGGGACACGCGGCCGAGGAAGCCCCCTCGCCGGCCGGGGAGACGGGACCGGGCTACTGGCGGCGGTTCGGCGAGGGCTTCACCTTCCTGCGCGGCGAGCCGCTGCTGCTCACCGTCATCGTCATGGTCGGCATCACCAACCTGCTGGACGCGGCGTTCGGCTCGGTGCTCGTACCCGTCTGGGCCAGGGAGTCGGGCAACGGGCCGACCGCGATCGGCCTGATGGGCGGCGTGACGGGAGCCGCGGCGGTCGGCGGGAGCCTGATCGCCGCGGCCGTCGCGCACCGGCTGCGGCGGCGGGCGGTGCTTCTCACCGGATTCCTGCTCGCCGGGGCGCCGAGGTTCCTGGTCCTCGCCTCCGGCGCCCCGGTGGGGGTGGTACTGACCGTCTTCGCGGTCAGCGGGTTCGGTGCCGGCTTCGTCAACCCGGTGCTGGGGGCCGTCCTCGTCGAGCGGGTGCCGCGCCGGATGCTGGGCCGGGTCAACGCCCTCGGTGACTCGCTGGCCTGGGCCGGGATCCCTCTCGGCGGGCTGCTGGCCGGTGCGGCGGTGGCCGCCGTCGGGCTCCTTCCGGTGCTGCTCACCTGCGGCGCCGCGTACTTCCTCACCACGAATCTGGCCGGACTGCGGGCGGAATGGCGCGAGCTGGACCGTACGCGCGGGCAGGGCGACTCCGAGGAGGACGTCCCCCGAGGCAGTGCGAAGGTAGCGACATGACGTCGTCGCGCAGCGGCAGGTGGCGGGGGACGACAACGGTCCTCACGCTGGTCTGGACGCCGGACACCCACGGACGGAAGGCCGGGCCATGCGGAAACTGATCTACGGCATGAATCTGACCCTGGACGGTTACGTCGCCGCGGCCGGCGACGACATCGGCTGGAGCGGACCGCCGAGCCCCGAGCTCTTCCAGTACTGGCTCGACCACGAGCTGGCGAGCGGCCTGTCGCTGTACGGGCGCAAGCTGTGGGAGACGATGAGCTCCTACTGGCCGACCGGCGACCAGCGGCCCGACGCCACCCCGGCGGAGGTCGAGTTCGCGCGGAACTGGCGGGACACGCCGAAGGTGGTGTTCTCCTCGACGATCGACACGGTCGGCTGGAACGCCCGCCTGGTCACCGGCGACGCGCTCAGCGAGATCACCCGGCTCAAGGCCGAGGACGGCGGCCCGATGACCATCGGCGGCGCGACGCTCGCCGGGGCGGCCATGCGCGCCGGGCTGATCGACGAGTACGTGATCGCCACCCACCCGGTCCTGGTGGGCGGCGGCACGCCGTTCTTCACCGCGCTGGACGGCTGGGTGGACCTGAACCTGGTGGAGACGCGGACGTTTCCCGACGGCGTCCTCCTGACCAGGTACGAGAGGAGGCGCTGAGCAGTCCGAGCACCCCGCTCCGGGGCGGCGGATAGGGTGGCGGCATGGACGAGTACGCGGTTCCGGTCCTGCCGAGCCGGGACCTGGACGAGACCCAGGAGTTCTACGGCCGGCTCGGCTTCGAGCCCCGGGGCCGCTGGGACGGGCCGGACGGCTACCTGATCGTCGTCCGGGGCACGGTCGAGCTGCACTTCCGCCATGAACCGGGGGTGGATCCGCTGACGACGGCCAGCAGTTGCTACCTCCAGGTCCGGGACGCGGACGCGTGGCACCGGGAGTGGGAGCGGATCGGTGTCGAGGCCGACCCGGCCACCGGCAGCCGGCTGACGCCGGTGGGCGGCACCGACTACCGGATGCGGGAGTTCGCCCTCGTCGACCGCAGCGGCAACCTGCTGCGGGTCGGCAGCCCGGTGGCCGGCTGAGACCCGCGGTCGTCGTTCCACGGGGAGTGCGTCAAGGGCAGAGGGAAACGGGACCGCCCGGTCGCCCCGACTCGGCTGAGTCGCTGCGACCGGGCGGTCCGGAGTGTGGGCCCGGGGGGCGGGCCCGGGGTGC